>JBGTJT010000451.1:0-1599 GCA_041744995.1 Pirellulales bacterium
CTTGAGGGAACGAACCAAGGTTCCTCCAACTGATTCTTCGCAGAGAATCGATAGCGGCAATACTTCAGCCGTCTGTAGCACCACGGATCGCGATCTGCAACCCTTCTCCCTCCGGGAGAAGGGTTTTGCTTCAGTCGGCTCACATGTTACCGAACTGCGAATGGTTGTTGTCGGTGCGTTCGACTTACTCCGGATTGGGCACGAATTCGCCGCCGCGGCATTGCTTCAGGTAGCGCAGCGCATGAACCTGGCCTGACATTTCCAGTTCGTCGCGATAGACCGGGTCGTGCCACCCTTCGATGTCAATTGCGCCCCGGAACCCGCCTTGGCGGAGAATGCTGATCACATCGGTCCAGTTCGTGTCGCCGAAGCCGGGCGTGCGATGGTACACGTACGGCTCGCCGCCGCGAAGGCCGCGCGTGCGGATCACGTCCCATAGCACGCTGGCGTCCTTGCCGTGAACATGATGCACCTTATGCACCCAAGTACGCAATTGCGGCAACGGGTCGATCAAGCTCACCATCTGATGGCACGGTTCCCACTCCAGGCCGAGCGCCGGGCTGTCGACCAGCTCGAACAACTGCTCCCACACAGTCGGCGCGTGGGCGATGTTCCAGTCGCCATGGTTCCAGTCGCCGTCCATGTTACAGTTTTCCAAGGCGAGCTTCACCCCGCGCTGCTCGGCCTCCGCGGCCAAGGGAGCAAACACCTGCTGAAACTTGGGCAACGATTCCGGGATCGGCCGATCAGGAATCCGCCCGGCAAAACCGGCGACGACGTCGCAATCGAATAGTTCGGCGGCCTCGATCAGTCGCCGCCAATCGGCGGCCGTCCGCTCGTCGGTCAACGGATTGCCATAGACGCCAATCGCGCTAATCACCGGAGGCGCCGGCTCGCCGGCGAGCATTTCCAGCAATTGTCCGGCCAGCGTCGGCAGATCGATCTCTTCGGCAATGTGATGGCCAAAGGCGAGTTCGAACGATTCAAAACCATACGGCAGAATCTGACGGATGTAACTCTCGGCGCGGTTGGCCGGAACGATGGTTCCTATACGAATATCGTCGTGGCTGGGCATTGTGAGTCCTTTAAGCGTTGATACGGCAATCAGTTAAGGCTCGCGGCATGCCAGCTTCCGGGTGCCGCGGTCGCGAGACTGTCTTTTGTAGGGGAAGGTCGCGGACGTCGCCTAGACCCGTAAGCTAGATTTTCTCGGGAGAATCGTGCGGCAATCTGACTGCCCGTCGACCCAGAAAGCAATCGGAGCCTGGCGATATGGTTGCGGAATCATATACATCATTAATTACCTACAACCCGTTGAGCGTGCGCGAGAATGCACCGATCTCGGAGGCGGTCGAACTGTTTGTCGCCAGCGGCGTGAGCACGCTGCCAGTGGTCGACGCGGAGCGGAAGGTGCGTGGCGTAATTCGGTGCGTGTCGGCTGTTGCGGCGGAACAACGGGACACGAGCGGTGGCGGCCGATCGCTTGTGAGCGACTGGGTCCGCGAAGTAAAGGTACGCTTGAACGAATCGGCGACCCCCAGCGAGATCATCGACGCCTTGCTGGCGGCGGGCGAGCGGTCGTTTCCCATAGACCGCGAT
>JBGTJT010000452.1:0-8308 GCA_041744995.1 Pirellulales bacterium
ACTGGGCTACGACGCCGAATGCGCCTACTCGCCCGACGGCACGCAGATTGTGTTTTGCAGTGATCGCGACGGCGATCCGGACCTGTACATCATGAACGCCGACGGCACGGACGTGCGGCAGCTTACCAATAGCGACGGGTACGACGGCGGGCCGTTCTTCTCGCCCGACGGCGAATGGGTAATCTATCGCACCGATCGCAAGAAGGAAGGACATCTACAGATCCATGCGATCCGTGCCGACGGCGAACACGACGTGGCCTTGACCGACAACCTCGGCGTCAACTGGGCTCCGTACTGGCATCCGACCGAGCCGTGGATCATCTGGTGCGGCGCGGACCATTCCAATCCCAAGGCGCGGCCGAATTACGACCTGCATGTGATGAAGTACGAGGTGGTCGAGGGCGTACTTCGCGGCGGCAAGCAGGTTACCATCACCAGTTCGCCGGCCGCCGACGTGTTGCCGGTGTTCGCTCCCGATGGCCGGCGACTGATGTGGACCAGCACCCGCACGCCGCAGAATGCCAGCCAGTTGTTCCTGGCCGACCTGAAGATCGAGGCAATCAAAGAGGCGTTGGCCGAGTGAAGGTTTGCCGAGTGAGGAATTACTGTTCCCCATGTTCCACAGTTCGGCGATAATCAACTTGCCGAGTCTGGACGACTACCGAGTCCTGCTATTACATCGCCCCTTTTAAGGAAACTGGCACCCATGAATCACAGTCAATGGCATTTCAACCTGCTGCTACTGATCGGCCTGAGCCTGATCGGCAGCGTGGCGCTGGCCGCGGATGAGAACGGCAACGACAATGGTAACGGCAACGGCAAGGCCGAGTCTGAAGACCAGCAGCCGAAGCCGGTCGAACTGTTGGGCGTCTTTGAGGGAACCAACCGCACCCCCTATATATTGCAGCCGAAGGAATGGAGCGAGTTCGTCGTGGTCGAAGCGGCGCAGCACGGAACCAGCGTCCGCGCCGGTCAGGTGTTGATCCGCTTCGAGAGCGAGGCGCTCGACGACAAGCTCGCACAACTTGCCCGGCAACGGCGCGTCGACCAACTGGCGTTGCGGCAGGCCGAGGAAAACCTCGTGTTGCGGCAGAAATCGATGCCGATGGATTTGGCGCAAGCCAAGCGCGACGAAGCGATTGCGGGCGAGAATCTGGCAAACTTTGTCAAGCACGATCGGCCGCAGCGTGTCGAGGATCTGGCCTTCAGTATCGAGCAGTCGGAAAACTTTCTCAGCTACCAACGTGAGGAACTTGACCAACTCGAGAGAATGTACAGGGCGGACGACCTGACCGAGGAAACCGAGGAGATCATCCTTACCCGGTCGCGGAACGCGGTGAAGTCTGCCGAGTACACGCTAAAAAAGGCGCGGCTGAACGAGCGGCAGGCGTTGGACGTCGAATTGCCGCGTCAGGAGCAGGACTTGAAAAAAGCGGTTCGCGACACCGCGCTGGCGCTGGAGAAGATGTCGATCCTGCAGCCGATTGAACTGAATCAAGCCGAACTGAGCCTGGAACAAAAGAAGGCCGACTTCCAGCAGCAGGCCGAGACGTTAAAGAAACTGGAAGCCGACCGCGAACTGCTCACGATCAAAGCCAAGCAGGACGG
Source organism: Pirellulales bacterium (assembly GCA_041744995.1). Classification (GTDB taxonomy): domain Bacteria; phylum Planctomycetota; class Planctomycetia; order Pirellulales; family UBA7805; genus JBBDLY01. The sequence continues at coordinate 1,609 of JBGTJT010000452.1, forward strand.
CTATGTCTATTACGGCGATACCGTCGCGGGGAGTTGGCCTGAAATCGCCCAGATGCGCAAGACATTGCGCAAGGGGAGCACCGCGCCCGTCAATCAGACGTTGATGAACGTCGTGTCTGCTCGGCCGATGTTCGTGCGGGCGAATTTCGCCGAGGAGCATCTTCATCAACTCAAAAAGGGGCTGAAGGTCAAAGTTCAACCGACCGCGTACCCCGAACTGAAACTCGACGCCCGGGTCGCGGAACTCAGCCCGATCCCAGTGGCCGACGGCAAGTTCGAGGCGATTATCGAGGTCAAGTTCGGCGGCGACGCGACCCTTGTGCCGGGCATGACGGCGAAGATTGTCTTGCCGACGGAGGAGTATTGATGCAACGTCGCCATATACTTTTATCCATAGCGATCGCACTATCGACCTACGCCGGCGTCCACGCGGAGGAGACGGGTTCGGCCGTCGCGGATCGTGCGGCCTTGCCCCGGCTTGCCGACATCGATCCGCCGTCGGACGAGGCGATCGAGGCGTCGATCCGCCGCGGCGTCGATTTCCTCGTCGAGCATCAGAACGCCAACGGTTCCTGGGGATCGGCCCAGCGTACCAAGGGGCTGAACGTCTACGCCCCGGTGCCTGGGGCGCACCATGCCTTTCGGGCGGCGACTTCGAGTCTCTGCCTCTCGGCGTTGATCGCCTCCGGCGATGGTCGAGAGGAAGTGGCTGCTGCTATCGAACGGGGCGAAACTTGGCTCGTCGAGCATCTGCCGAAACTGCGGCGCGCCAATCCAACCGCCCTGTACAACGTGTGGGGCCATGCCTACGGCATCCGGGCGTTGCTGGCGCTTCGCGAGCGGCATTATGCAGATGAAGGCAAGGTCGCCTTATATGACGAGCTGCTGGCCGGTCAGATCGATCGCCTGCAGCGGTACGAGGCGGTCGGCGGTGGCTGGGGCTACTACGATTTCGGGGCGCAAACCCAGCGGCCCAATGCAAGTCCGACCAGTTTTACGACCTCCACCGTGCTGATCGCCTTGCTGGAAGCGCAAGCAGCTGGCTTGGAAGTGCCTGAGGAGCTAATCGCCCGCGGCGTGAAAGTGGTCGAGTTGCAGCGCAAGCCGGACGACTCCTATCTTTACAGTTTAGGCTCGCGGCTGGCGCCGATGCGCTCGATCCACCGCCCTGGCGGCAGCTTGGGCCGCAGTCAGGTCTGCAACCTGGCGCTGCGCTTGTCGGGCGACGAGACCGTAACCGACGAGGTGCTCGTCACCTGGCTCGATCGGCTGTTCGCCCGCGCCCTGTGGCTCGACATTGGCCGCAAGCGGCCGATTCCGCACGAATCGCACTTTCTGGTCGCCGGGTATTTCTACTATTACGGCCATTACTACGCCGGCGGCTGCCTACGGCAGTTGCCGGAGGGCGCCGATCGCACACGACTGCGGGCCCATCTCGCGCAAACGATGCTCGACAAGCAAGAGAAAGACGGTTCTTGGTGGGATTATCCGTTGTACGACTACCACCAGCCGTACGGCACGGCCTTCGCCCTGATGACCCTCGACGCCTGCCGCGAAACTGACGGCGAACCTGACGCCCGCTAGTGCCGCTTATCGATGTAAGATGGGACCATTGTCCCGTCCAGACAACGTGCATTGAGCTTCACGGACGGGACAATGGTCCCTACTTGATCGCCTCAGTCGAAATCGAGTCGAGCAGGCCTTGCACGGCTTGTTCCATCTGTCGGGTGAGTTCGCGGGACGCGTCGCGCTTGCGGCCCGCTTCGACTGGTATGGTTTCGCCGAACAAGACCGTGGCCCGCCGCCGCGCCCGCACCGTGGCCGAAAATACTCGCAACACGTCTTCCTCGAACTTGTCGAGCGTTTCGGCGATCCGTTCGATGGTGGGATTCTCGCGGACGTAATCGCCGGGGTAGCTGTAGAGCTGTACCACCAGGAACACGTCGTCCAGGTCGTTCTCCAATTGTCGGCGGCGGGGGTCGTCCGGCGGGACGTCGTGGGCGGCGTTGCCTTCGTCGTCCTCGCCTCGCAGTTCGCCCAGCCGGTTGAGGATCGCCCGGCGGAGTTCCTTCACCCGTTCGGGAACGCCTCGTTCCGAATTGTCGAATCCATAACGATGTTCCAGTTGGTCGAGCACGCCGTCGAGCAAGGTTGCCAGCCGCTCCTTCACGCCGCCGCCGCCCGTGCTGCCGAGCTTCTCGATCTCCTTTAGCGCGAGCGCCCCTTCGGCGAACTTGTAGATTCGCGCCGGCAGCGACAGTTCCGGCCGCGGACGCCAGTGGATGGCGTCTTCCAGGCGGTCCATCAGATCCAGCAACTGCGGCGTGGGATCTTCGGCGTACTCGTACTTGATGGCGCAGGGTACGACCATGATCTGCCGTGGCGACTTCTTTGCCGCCGACAGAGCGATGGCCGCCGCCCCCTCGCGAAACGGTGTGATGCGGTCGTTGAGGTGATAGACTTCCCCCTCGGGAAAGACGACCAGCGGATGCTGGCGTTCGCGGAGAATCTCCAAAGCCTGCTTGAATGCTCGCAAATCGGTTCCCTCGCGGTCGATGCTGAAGCAGCCATGATGCCGCAGTATCTGTTGCGCGAGCCAGCCGACCTGATCGAACACCTGCCAGGCCGTCAGGAAGTAGCACGGCGTGCCGATCTGATCGGCGGCTTCGTACAGGATGTGGGCGTCGGCATGGCCGGAGTGATTCGGCGCGATCATCACACCGCAGCCTTCGCGAAGCGCCGAGAGCAGATGTTCTTGTCCGCGAACGCGGACTTCGATGATCTGTTGCTTCCGCCGGGTTGTACGCCGCCGCATGGGCCGCCAAACTCGCAGCCAGAACGGACTCAACGCCGGCGACCACCACTTGCGGGGAATTTCCTGCCGATAGCGATTCATTCGTTACCGCCCATCGGCCAGTGTGATCTGCAAGCGGCCCATGACCTGGAAGACTGGCAGAAAGCTGCTGAAGGCGGTGGCGCCGGAGAGGTTGGTGTCTAGCAGCTTCAAATGTCCCGCGAAGCTCTCGCCGGGACGGGTGGCGTCCAACGGCAGCCAGGCCTCGCCGACGGCGACTTCGTTCCACATGTGATAACCAAACCCGCCGAGGCTCGGCACGTAGACCAGGCCGACCACCACTCGGGACGGAATCCCGCGGGCGCGGCACAGCGCCGCCAGCAGCACGGCGTGCTCGGTGCAGTCTCCTTGCCGCGACTCGGCCACTTCGGCCGCCGAGGCAACCGCCTGCGTCAGGTTGGTCGCGTCGACCGTGTCGGCCACGTACTGTTCCAACGCCTTGGCCAGCTTCCACTGGTCGCGCTCGCCGGGGGAAACCTTGGCCGCCATCGTTTGGATCAAGCGGTTGTCGCTCTGCACCAGATTGTTTGGTTCCAGATCGCCCGGTTCGAGCGTGGCCTTGAGCGTGGTTTCGGCGGGCAGATTGTCGGGGGAGACCGAGCGGACGGTGATTCTCGCGGTCTTTTCGTCCAGCCGCGTCACTTGCTGATAGACGGCCGGTCGGAAGATTTTGGCCGGATCGCCCCCCTCAACCACGACGATGTAACTGGCCGAGTCGCGGTCCCGGATCGGTCGGCCGCTTACGGCCAGTTTGACGACGGAGTCTTCGCCGATGTCGAACGACTCATCGGCCGGTTGCAGGGCGATCTCCTCCGGCACGCGGAAGGTTTCCTGCTCCATCGACTCCGAACGCACCCGCAACGGCTCGCCGCGGTCGTCGACCCAGTAGATCGAATGCATCTCAATCGGTTCCGCGCCGGACGCGGCCGAGGTGGTCGTCGCTTCCACCCGCAGCAGCTTCTGCGTCTGGCCGTCCAGTAGATCGACCTGCTGAAAATCCTTGGCCTGGAGTTTCACATCGATCATCTGATTGACCAGCGGGGCGAAGGTTTTTAGCGTGCGCGTTTCTCCAGGCTGCATCGGTTGGCGGGCCAGCGAGTTCTCGATGCCGAAATAGCCGCGCATGTTGTCCGACCAGGGAATGCTGCTGGTCGATTGCTTGCCTTGGGTCGAGACGGTGATTTGCAATTGGTTGCCGATCCGTTTGGCTTCGGTGAGATTTTCCATGCCAGCGGCGGCGTGCAGTGTTTTCATCCGCCGCACGCTCCCGTCGGGGGTTTCGACGCTCAGCAGCGTCATCGTTTGGGTGGTCGGTACACCGAACCGCGAAACTTGCAGCGTGGAAGTGCTTTGCTGTTTGATCAGGGTTTCACCATCTTCTTCAATCTGGTCGACCGTGGTATGTGTGGCGCCGACCTTCTTGCCGCGCATGTACATCGCGTGCCAGGCGTCGCCGGTTGGCAGCGGCAGCGGATCGTTGGCGACTGGCTCGCCGCAGCCGGCCAGCACCAGCCCCAGTAAGGCCAGCACCAGCAGACGCACGAAAAAATGCTGTATTGCCAGCGTATACCAGGCAGGCGTCGCAGGGTCGGAGGGGGTGGCGATGGTTGCCTGCATAGCTTGATCCTTGTCGAGCAGAGCGAAATAGGTTGTCGTTGAGCGACGACGTCCGAGTTGGGCGACGTCCGAAATAGGGACTTGCCGCCGCGGTATGGTGATCGGCAAATATCCCGATTGTAAGGGCGACGGCAATTAGCGGGAGTATAGCAGACACCCGTCGCCTGTGGCGATCGCGATTCCGGCCGCTTTTCGTCCTGGGGGACGGATACGCCGCCGGCGGCGAGTCTGACGTATGCGGCAACTGGAGGCTTAGCATAACTGGTGCATTCTGAAAAGACTCGCATTGGCGCGGTGGTTTCGCGGCCACATTGCTCGCGCAGCGGACGCAGCCGGCCAGGCAGGTGCTAGAGTTTCCATATCGGCGCGGTCGGAGATTGTGGCAGCTCTTCAGTGGTCCAGGTCGGGGCCGGTTGTAGCGATTCTGCATACGCCGGTGGCGACGACCGGCGACTCGAAAAACGTTTCCCCGTGGGCGAACTACGGCGGCGACTGTGACCTATGGTTAAGTGACGCGGCGCAAGCAGGCGTCGCCAACGAATTAACATCACCCGGTACGGCACCCCACCTGATCCGCGAGGGAATCGATGGGCTTTCTCAAGAAATTTTTTCGTAACGTGTTCCGCGAAGAGATGGGACCGCATACGACCAGCAGCTTCGAGCAGCTCTCCGAAGAAGAGCTAGAAAGCCATCTTGCCATTGCGCGCTATGGAGATTTCACGCTGACCGACGCCGTGCGGCCCTCCTACGACTTGCAGGTGGTTCCTCGCGCCGGCTACCGCCACGATAAATACCACGACGAGCAGAGCAAGACCAGCGTGCCGGTGATCATGTCGGCCGTCTCGCGAGAGACGCTGTTCGAAACGTTCATCGATCTGCTCGATCCGCTGGGCGAATCGGTCGACGTCGTTCTGGAGACGAGCCACGACCGAGACGCCGCCGGGCACAGCGATTTGTATCGCGAGCACATCGACTTGCCGGTACTCAAGAGTATTTTGTGGGACTTCGAGGAAATGCTCTGCAACGACGGCTGCACCGGGATCGCCGTGCTCAACCCGCGAAAGCCGCTGGAAGTGCAGTTCGACGAACACAAGCTGTTGATCTGCTACGGTGACGATCTTCGCGGATTCGAGAGGGTGCTGTTCGAGCAGCGTCTCGGCCGCGACGACGCGATGCAATTCATCACCGAAGCGGAGCACGTCCACTCGTCGAGCGAAGAATTTCACGGCCAGTTCCACGAACTGAAGAACCGACTCGGCATGGATTGCGGCACATATCTCTAAGCCGCCTCGCCGCCACCTGACAGCTTGGCGCTTTCCGCTACGCCGAAGCGCAGCGCCCGGGGTCGACCGCGCAGCTCGATGAGCTGGGTGATTCTCTTGGATCGAGAATCCGGCTATCATGGATCGAGAACGATCCATTCTTGCCCGGATCACTTGCGCGATACCGAAAGGGACTGGCCCCGATGGAGCTGCAGAATATAGAAGCCGGCGACAAAATTACCCACGTCGCTTTGATCGGCAAGCTCGACATGGCGGGCGTGGATGCAATCGGCGAGGAGTTTCAAGGCGCGGTGGCCGGTCGCGGCAAACCCGCGATTGTCGACCTATCGCAGGTCGATTTCATGGCTTCCATGGGCATGGGCATGTTGGTCAATGCCGCCCGAACGCTCAAGCAGCAAGGCCGGCCGATGGTGCTGTTGCGTCCGCAACCGCTGGTCGCCGGCGCACTGGAATTGGTAAAAATACAACTGGTTATTCCCATTGTCGATACGCTCGAAGAAGCCTTTCGCATTTGTCAGAAGGAACTCCCGTCATGATGCTACGTTTTACCATTGCCCTGTTACTGGTCTCCGTTGCCGCTCCGCTTGGCAGGGCCGGCGAACAAATTGTGTACTTCGGCACGGGCGGCGGCGACGCCCAAGGCATCTATGCCTCGACGCTCGATCTGGAAACCGGGCGGCTTTCGGCGCCAACGCTGGCCGCCGAATCGCAAAGTCCCGGGTTCTTAGCGATTGCGCCCGATCGCAAGTTCTTGTATTGCGTATCGCGGTCGGTTGACGCCGAGGGCAAACCCTATGGCGCGGTCCAAGCGTATGCAATCGCAGACGACGGCGGTCTGCGGCGACTGAACGAGCAGTCCAGCGGCGGCGCCGGCCCGTGCCACCTGGTGGTCGACCAGTCGGGCCGTTGCGTGCTGGTTGCCAATTACGGCGGCGGCTCGATCGCG
>JBGTJT010000453.1:0-13780 GCA_041744995.1 Pirellulales bacterium
ACTCCCAGCACGCCCAACAGGACCGCCGCGCCCAGCAGCAATCGCGAGGACGGGATGAGATCGAAAATGCCTCGGCCGGATGTTCTCGAAAGTTCGCAACTCATGTGGTTTGGCCCTCGGAATGTTCCCAGGCCGGACCAGCCGCCGACTCGGCTTGATGCCGCTCCGGTTCCCACCGCCTTACTCGTCGACCTCGCAGGATGGCCCCCAGGGAGACCAGGGCCGCCGTATTGACCATGACAAAGTACCGAGCAACCGCCAGCGGTTTCCAGGCGCCGACTCTTGTGCGACGGAGGAGCCAGGCGGCGCAAAGCAGCGCGAACACGGTCAATTCCAGGATCAGCATCACTCGATACACCAAGCCATCGTTCCACAACAAGGGGCAAGTCACCGCCGCGATGAGCATCGGCAGGCCGACGATCCGCCGCACCACTTTGTGGGAAAACAATTGCCAGGCGTACCACCCGTACCGAAGTGGATTGAGCAGCGCCCGCCGATAGATCACTGCTTGCAGCCCCTGGGTAATGATCCGCAATTTGCGCGAATACTCCACCCCTTCAGCTTCCGCGGCCGGCTCCAGCGCCCTGGCGTCGGGCGCATAGACCAGGCGGTAACCCTGCGCCACGACGCCGGTCGACACATAGAAGTCGTCCATCGCGTCGGAGGGAACGGCCTGATACAGTGACCGCCGCACGGCATAGATGGCCCCCGTGGCCGAGGTCACCGAGCCGGCGCGGCTCTGTAGCGACTTCATCCATTGGTCGAAATTCCAGTACAGCCGTTCGCCGTCCGCGGTGGACCCGCCGCTCGTGTCCCGCAGATAAACCTGGTTGCCGGCCACGCCGCCCACGCGCCGATCGGCGAACGGACGGACCAGCCGGCGGATGCTGTGCGGCTCGTAGTGGCTGTTGGCGTCGGAAAAGATCAGAATCTCGCCGGCGGCGGCGGCCGCGCCCGCATTGAGGGTCAAGCCCTTGCCTTGGCGAGGTTCCGCCAGCAGCATGATCCGCACCCGGCCCTCGTTCTCGGCGGCGTAACGCTTCACGATGTCGTTGGTGGCATCGCTTGACCCGTCCGAAGCAATCACGATCTCCAAGCGATCGGCCGGGTAGTCTTGCGCCAGCAGATTGTCGAGGCGACGTCCAATATGCGCCGCCTCGTTGTAGGCCGCAATCACGACCGACACCGACGGAGTCTCGTCGTCGGCGTCGAACGGACGCGCAAACAGCGCCGCCCGCAGCCACAGCAACGCCGGGAAACCGAAATAGGCGTATAGGATGCTCGCCAGGGCGAGCCAAAATATCCAGATCATGGTGTGTACTCGGTGAAATATTCCAACAGCCTGCCGGCGTTGCGATCCAAGTTAAACTCTTCGGTCACCTTCCGGCGGGCCTCGGCGCCAAGTCGCCGGCGCAGATTCTCATCGGCGGAGAGTCGCGCCAGGGCGTCGGCAAGTGCGGTCGCATCTCGCGGGGCGACTAACAATCCGGTCCGCTCATGCTCCACCAGTTCGGGAATGCCGGAGAGGTTGCTGGCCACCACAGGCAGGCCGCTCGCCATCGCCTCCATCAACACCACCGGAATCCCCTCACGACGGCCTTCCGGGGTGAGAACGCTCGGCGCCGCCAGCACGTCGCAGCGCTGCAACAGGTCGGCGATTTCCTGCCGTGTTCGCTTGCCCAGAAACTTCACCTGGCTGCCCAGTTCGGCGCGATCGACCTGTCGCTGCAACTCGTCCCGCATTGGTCCATCGCCCACCAGTTGGCAATGGAACGGCACTTGGCGATCGCGCAGTAGGCGGCAGGCCTCGATCAGGTAGCGATGCCCCTTCACTTCGTAGAGCGTGCCGACGCAAACGATCCGCAGTTCGTTCGACCGCCGGCCGACGAGTTCGTCGCCAGGGTCGTTATCGTCGGCGTGACGAAAGACCCCCGTGTCAACGCCGCACCGCACGATCCGCACACGCGTCGCCGCCGCCGGTCCGCAGACTTGCTCGATCAACCGCCGGTTGTCTTGCGAGATGGCGATCACGTATTTTGCGGCTGCGACCTTTTCGCGGAGCATGTGCTGATCGACCTGCAAATCGGCACCATGCGCGGTAAAGCTATAGGGGATGCCGGTCAATCGATGGATCACGTAGGCCGCCGCCGCCGGATGATTGGCGAAGTGGGCGTGGATGTGCGTGACGTCCAGACGCGTCATTTCGCGGGCGAAATGAACCATCTTGGGGAACAGCACCAGCCCGCCGAGCAGGAAGTTCATGCTGCCGAGATTGGCGCGGATCAACTTTCCCAAAGTTGCGAAATAGCGGGCCGGCGCGCGAGCGGCGAAGTGCAGGTTGGCCGCCACGATCGCCCATCCTAACAACGGCGCGAAGTGCGCCCGTTGCACCAACGGCGCCGCCTCGGGATGCATCACGGCCGTTGTTTCGGGACGACGAAACAGTTCGGTGAACTTCTTCCACACACCGGCCCCCTCGGGATGGGTCGCCGAGTTGCGCGCTCGCAACAGGGGGAACACCTCCACACGCGCGCCGTGACGTTCCACGGCCAGCATCTCGAACAGTACAAAGGTTTCCGTCAGCTTGGGGAATCGCGACATGATATAGGCGATACGCGGACGCTCCGTGTCAACCGTCGGTTTGTCTGCCGTCGCACTTGCTGTTCGCTGCAACGCCGCCGTCCCAGGAGTTTCGCTGCATGCCGTGTCGATACTCATCGTGCTTGCTCCCAGAAAGGCCGCTGCAGTCGCGGTTGGATGGTTGGGGAAGCTACCGTGGCGGGTGACGACGGTTCCGCAAACTTCGAGCCGATGCGTCCGCGGAGCATCCGCTGCTGCACGACGAGTCGCCCTTGCTTGGCCCATGCCGCCACGCCATGCGCGCGGCGAGCGCCGTGGACGGCCGACGTCCATTTCTCCATCGCGATCAGAATCTCGTAGAGTTGTAGTTCCGACCGTGGGATTGGCTCCTCACCGAAATAACCTCGCAGAAAGGCCTCGCGCAGACCGGCGATCCACCGCGGGCGGCAGGAGACCGACCGGGGAAGAAACAGCGAAGGCGGATTCTCCAGCAACGTCAACAAGTAAGCGATATCCTCCAACGGCGAAGTCCGCCAATAGGCCAGCGTGTCGAAGCCGATCGCGCGGCCGGCGGCCGATGCGAATACGTTGTGCAACCCGAAGTCCCCATGGCCCAGTACCATCTCGAAGCTCGCCGGCAGGCACTGGTCCACCCGCTCCTCGACCTCGGTGGTCAGCCCATTCAGAAATCGTGCATCGACCCCGGTGCGTCCCAGATAGTCGCCAAACTCCCCAAACAACTCGAGCCATGCATCACGGGTCGCGATGCGCGCCGCGGCATTCGCCGGCGCCGGCATGTGATGGAAGGCGTGCAGCCAGCGCCCGGTGTTCTCGAACGCTTCGCACAGGTTGGTCCGAGTTGGCTGGAGTTTCCAGCGGCGGACTTCTCGCATCCGTTGCGACAAGGTGGGCAGACGGATTGCCTCCACGACGATCGCGCCGTCGGGCAATACGTCGAGCAGTCGCGGCGCGCCGATCCGCCGATCGGCGAACTTCGCGAAATGCTCTCCCATCGCCGCCAAGCCCGCGCGTTCGTATTCGGCCTCCTGGTCGACCGGCAGCAGCGGCACCAGTCGCGGGCGATCGTCAACCGCCAATGGCGAGTCCTGGGCCAGCTTCTGTTGGGCGGCCGAGGCAATCGGCACTTTGACGAACACGCCGTGCCGCGCTGCGCCGTCGGTCAGGTCGAACTGATAGCCGCGGGAATAGCGGCGACGGTGCATGCGAACCAGCGCCACCTGCACCTGCTTGCCAGCCAGCGCGGGAAAATAGTGGCCCGCCTGGCATTGGAGGTGATTGGCGAGCGATTGAGCCTCGGCATTGCGATGCGTTTTCATAACGGCCCTCCCACTGAAAGTCGGGAAGCATGTTTCTGATTGCGTCGAGGCGGGTCGGCACACGCCTCGAGCTGGGCGAGGCAGCGCTTGACCTGTTGTGCGTACCAGTAGATCGACACCGCCAACTTCCGTCGCTGGACCACCCCGCGCCAACCGGAAGCATCGGCCGCGCGTCGCCATTGGGCCGCCCACGTACTGAGCGTTACCTGACTTTCGTAGAGCAGGATCTCCGCAATCGGAATTCGCTCGTCGCCAAAGTATCCCGAGAGAAAGGCCGTACGGAATTCGTCCATCACCGCGGGAGCAAAAAAGCGACCTGATGTGAAGGCTTGCGGCTTGTTGGCACCAAGAGAGAACAGAAAATGCGCGACGTCCTCCCACACGCATCCGTTCCACTCTTGGAGCATATCGATCAGCGCGACCTGGCCGAGCGGATTGACCAATACGTTCCGCGGTGCAAAGTCGTCATGGACCGGCCCGATGGGCAACTCCTCGGGCAGCATCTGCTCGGCAAGGGCCAACAGCCGGGGACATGCGGCGCGAAAGAAGTTGCGGCTAAAAGCGTGGCTCTCGACAAGTTCCCGCCCCGCCTCGACCCATTCCAGAAAATCCTCCTTGACGGCGCCCCGCTGGCGTCGCTGCGGGCCGGGTTCCATGGCATGGAAGGCTTTCAGGCAGGCGCCGGTGCGGTGGATTGTTTCTCGTAGAGCGGGCCTATTGCGATTGCGACCGAGACGCGACGCCGACGGCAGCATCCGCGCCAGCGAACGAGCGTCGACAAACTCCAACAGGAGCACGCGATCCTCAAGGATGGAATCGAGCACGCGAACCGAAAAGAATCGCGGGTCGCCGTTGTCCGCCAGATGATCCGACAGAGACGTCAGGGCGTTGTATTCCGAACGGAGCGGATCGGGTGTTGCCAAAAACCGCGTGGAGACGTCCGAGGCGGACACACACTGCCCGTTCGACAGGAGCGCCGCTTTGGCCAGTATCCGTTTCACGCCGCCGGCCGCTTCGATCTCCAAGGTGCATAGCTCGGCGAATTGCCGCCGTCGAATCTGGCCGGCGCGCACGTCCACACGTTGGCCCGCCAGATCGGGATAGTAGGCCGCGGCGTGCCGCCGGAGGTGTTCGACTAGTGCCGTCGACAATGAAGCGCCTTGGGGCTTGCTCATCGGCCTTCCCCCGCGACGGACGGTTGATTTGGTTTGTCGGGAACAATCAGGCGACCGACGATCGGAATCCGTGCCAGTTCGGGAAAGGTATCGCCCGCCTCCATGAGTGAACGATTTCCGGCTAGCAGCGCCAGGTAAACCAATGCCGCCAATAATCCGCCGATCCACAGTGGCGGAGTCCACACCCACTGCGCCAAGGCAACCACCAGTACGCCCGTCGCCGTGACCAGGTAGAACCGCACATAGTGCCACTGGAGAACGCCGACCCCGGTCGACACCCGCATGGCGACTTGGAACAGAATATTCTGCGCGATGGTGGTGATGCAGATGGCCACGGCGGCGCCCATGGCGCCCCAGGCCGGTATCAGTGCCAAGCAAAGTCCGATGGTGGTCGCGATCGAGATTAGGTCGATTACAACGATCTGCCGCACCTTGGCGAACACGCGTAGCGTGTGCAAGTTGAAGCCCAGCACGGCGTCGACAAAAAAGCCGATCGCCAGGACCAGCAGCACCGGTCCGGCGGAGGCGTACCGTTCGCCCAGCACTAGCGCCGTGAAGGGTTGAGCCAATACGCCGGTGACGAGAAAGGCGGGCAAGGAGAACATCATGATCCACACCGAGGTCCGCCAATAGAGCTGGTCGACTCCGTCCGTTTCGCTGCGGGCAAACATCCGGGACGCCAACGGCGTAAACAGGAAGGCGAAACTGGTGATGACCACTTCGTTCAGTCGAGCGAAGGGGAATACCGCGCGCAGTTCCGCGACGTGTTCGGTTCCACTCAGCATTTCCAACAGCACCACGGCCAGCGAGGTCCGCACGACGAAACTGATTTGCGAGCTGAGCAGCGGCAGACTGAAACGGAACACCTCTCCCGTCGGTAGCGTCCACCGACTGGGGCGAAAGAAACTCGCCAGCCGCTCTTGCCGCAACAATTGGTACAACAGCGTGGCGTAGAGCACCAATCCCGCCAGGGCGGCTGCCAGGTAACAGACCGCCAACATACGGACGCTTCCGCCGGTGGAGACGACCGCCAGTACCGCCAACAACTTCAAGCCGGGGCCGACGACATGGCGGCGGATGAAGATCGACCGCACCTTGCCAAACGCGGCGAAGGTCGCCTCGAACATCCGGTCGATCGCCTCCACCGGCGTCAGCACAATCAGAATCAGCAACAAGGATAATGTGAACGGATCGCTGACAACTTCGCGGGCAATGATCGACTGGCAGCCAAACACGACGGCGACCGTGGCCAGGCCCAGTCCCAGCACCGTCCCGAACATCAACGCCAGCGCGCCGGCCAAGCGGGAGGTGTCGCCCCGCTCTTGATAAATGGGAACGAACCGCGACAGCGATTTGTTCAATCCCAGTAGCGACAAGTTGGTACCTAAAGCGACCATTGAAATTCCAAAGGCAAATGCGCCGAAATCTTCCTTCGTCAAGTACCGCACGGTCAGAACCTGCACCGCAAGGTTGATGGCCAGCGCCACGCACCGTCCCGCCAGCAGCAGCGTGGAGCCGCGAATCTGTTTGCGCGTTGCGCCGCCGCCAGCCAATCCTGCCGGCGCGGGCTGAGAAGGACTCTTCAATAGGGGCATGGTCTAGCGCGTCCGCAAGGAAACGAGTACGACGCCGGCCACCAGCCCCAGAATGCCGCTCAGTCCCAACAGCAGCTTGGGCTGCGGCCAGACGACCTCCTCCTGCAACTCCGGTCCGTCCAGTAATTGGACCGTCACCGAGGACCGTCCCGTTTCCAGGGCCTTTTCGGTAAGCTGGTACTCGTTCAAGCGGGTGAGGGAATTGGCGTGGCTTTCCTCCAGGCGGGCGATTTTCGCAACAAACGCCTCCTCTTCCACCAGGTAGTTGTCTAGTTGCTTGACCCGCGCCTGCTCCTCGGCCAGGAAGTTCCGCAAGTTCGCTTCGGTCGTCTCGGCGGCGGCCAATTCTAAGGACAGCCCCATCTCGGCGGCATGCACGCGCTGGGCAAGCAAATCCTCCCAGTATCGCACCCGATCCTCGGCGCCAACCATCTCCGGATGCTCGGGCGTGTACTTGTTCGACAAATTCTGAAACGCGATCCGGGCTTGCCACAACTGCTGATGAATGTCCGTGAAATCGACCCCCTCGGCATTGGACGCGTCGCGGAGCAGATTCGTCGAGGGGTCGTTCGCAGGAGTCGTCAGCGACCGTGTCGGCAAGAACCGGGGCGAGTTTACTTCGGTAGCAAGCGATGCCGGCACGACGGCGCCATCGTCCTCGCCGTTGTTAAGATTCGACTTGGCTACGACATATGACTTCAGCTTGTTCTCCAATGCCATCCGTCGCGCTCTCGCCTCGCTCAACCGCTGCGCCGACTCGGCCAGTTGATTCGCCTCCAGTGTCAGTGACTCTCGGCTTTGTCCAACCAACGGGCTGTCGCGGCGAAACACCGCCCGCTGTTGTTGCAACGCTGCCAACTGTTCCCGCAGCTCGGCCTCGCGCCGCGTCAGCAATTCCAACTCTTCGGCATGGCGACTGCGGTCGTCCTGGCGGACGTGCTCTTCGAACTTGGTCACCAACGCCGCGACCAGCGCCTTGGCCTCGTCCTCATTTTCACTGCGGTACGAGATTTTCAGAACCTCCGTCTGTAGGATCGGGGTTACCGCCAGCGTCTCCAGCACAAACGCCGAGGCACTCTTTTCATACGTCTCCGGCAGGGTTATCGGCGCATCAGTGAGCGCCTCGCGAATGATCAACGGGCTGCGAATCACCTCCGCCTGCGTGGCCAGGAACTCGCGGTTGGCCAGCCCCAGCGGCTGCTCAATCGCCGGCGTGTCCTCGCGAACCGCCACCCGGCAACTCACTTCGTAGACGGTCGGCGTCACGAATAGGTATCCCACGCCGGCCGCCACAAACAAGGTCGTGCTGGCGACAATCCGCCATTTATAGCGCCACAGATCCCCTAAATCGATCATGGAAGACGAGTCGGCAGGGGCGGGAACGACAGGTTGCGAGGACGACATAACAGCTTCTCCACGAAATCTCTTGGCCAGGGAACCAGTCAAATGCACAGCTTGCGTAGATTACATACTAATAGAAATGCAGAGGGGAATAAATAGTATGGATAGAATAAGTGTATTGACATGGATGAATGGTATGGGTAATGTGGGATTTCTGGGTGGAATGTTTTGGGCAACTTCTTCGGCAGACGATGGAAACAACTGGACCAATGCGCGCTGCAGGTACCTTCCACCGAACCACTCGTTCGGAGTTCCTCTCCACGGGCACGCTTTCCCGGCGGATTTTGGTCGTTCGCAGGCCGTATCACACCGTGAAGCGGTGGCTCGATCGCCTCGGTCTCCTGTTGATTTTGCCCGCGGCCTTACCCGTGATGGGGCTCTGCGCCGCGCTCATTTGGCTGGAAAGCGGCGGTCCGGTGCTCTTTAGGCAGCAGCGAACCGGCAAGGGGGGGCGTCGGTTCGGGATGCTCAAGTTCCGCACGATGGTTGTCAACGCGGAAGAGCTAAAGCAGCAGTACGCCCACCTCAACGAGCAGACCTGGCCTGATTTCAAGATCACCAACGACCCCCGGATCACGCGGATCGGCCGCATCCTCCGCAAGACGAGCCTCGACGAGCTTCCGCAGTTGTTCAACGTCTGGCGTGGAGAAATGAGCTTCGTGGGGCCGCGCCCCACATCGTTCTCGTCGGATACTTACGAACTGTGGCATACCGAGCGACTGGAGGTGCTACCCGGCATTACCGGCCTGTGGCAAATCAGCGGCCGGGCCGAAGTTGACTTCGACGAACGCCTGGCGATGGACGTCGCCTATATCGAACAACAAAGCTTCTGGCTCGACCTCTCCATCATGTTGCGGACTGTATCGGTGCTGTTCACGCGGCGAGGCGCTTGCTGAAACTGGGGCGATCGTCGGCGCGGCGGTAGCCGCTACCGACAAAACGACGGCAATACGAGTGAGTTTCCCATGACGCAATTCCGATTTTGGCTCGCCCTGCTGCTGGTTTGGCTGGCTGTGTTCTTCAATCTGGAGCGGGCTCACCAACCGGTGAACATCGCCTCGTTCGTCTATGTGTTGGCGGGCCTATTGGCGATCGGCATCGTAGTCGTTCCACCCATGCGGAAGGCGACGGTCGGCTGGCTTTCGGTCGCTTCGCTGGGAATCCTGATCTGTCTGAAAGTGTTGCTGGGGTATGGCGTGGGCGGCGCCGCGCTGACACTTACCGTGACCGAAGCAGCGGCGCTGCTGATTACCGTGGCAATCGCCCACCGCATCGCGCTGCAAGTCCGCAGGTTCGAGCAGAGCGCCGCCGACGTGGCCGCCGCCCGTTGGCAGATTCGCCCCAAGTCGCTTGAAGAGGGACAGGTGGACATGTATCGAGAACTGCGACGCGCGAGAAAGTTCGGCCGGCCGCTGGCGGTCGTCGCCTTGGAACCCGTCGCCGAGTCGGTCAAGCTGTCGGCCGATCGGCTCATCGAGGAAGTTCGCCGCGAGATGATTCAGCGGTACATCGAAGTGCGACTGGCCGAGACCTTGCAATGCGAAGTGCAAGACTTCGATCTCGTGGCCAGCTACGAGGGGCGGTTCATCATGCTGCTTCCCGAGACCGACAATCCCCAGGCGATGAAGGTGGCGCAACTGATAGCCGCCCGCGTGGAACGCGAACTGGGCTTCCAGTTGCGGGTGGGCGCCGCCGCCTTCCCGACCGACGAAATCACGCTCACCGGACTAGTCGAACGCGCCGAATCGGCCTTGTGCGAACAAAGGAAGCCCCAGCCCGCGGAGGCGGCCGTGAGCAGACCGCTGGAAGTCGTGCTCAACGGCACATAAGCCGAATCACCGGCCGGCTACCGCAAGATCTCGCGAATCGGCGAGCGCTTTTCGACCCCCGTCAGCCGCTGATCCAGCCCCTGAAAGCGGAACGTCAGGCGCTGGTGGTCGACGCCCAGGCAGTGCAGGATCGTGGCGTTCAGATCGTTGGTATGGACGCCGCCGGAGACGATGTTGTAAGCATACTCGTCGGTCTCGCCATGCTCCACGCCGGGCCGGATGCCGCCGCCGGCCAGCCACATCGCGAAGCAGCGGCCATGATGATCGCGGCCGGAGCCGAGCGCCCCCTGGCTGTAGGCGGTGCGGCCGAATTCCCCGCCCCATACGACAAGCGTATCGTCGAGCAGACCGCGCTGCTTCAAGTCGGCCACCAGCGCCGCCGACGCCTGATCGGTGTCGCGACATTGATTCGGCAAGTGGGTCTGCAGCGAGTTATGCTGGTCCCAGCCGCGATGGAACAACTGCACGAATCGCACGCCCCGCTCCATCATCCGGCGGGCCAGTAGGCAGTTGGCCGCGTAGGTTCCCGGCTGGCGAGATTCCGGCCCGTACATCTCGAACACCTGCTCCGGCTCGTCGGAGAGATCCATCAGCCCCGGCACCGAGGTTTGCATGCGGAACGCCATCTCGTACTGCGCGATGCGGGTTTCGATTTCCGGATCGCCGCTGATCGTCAGTTTCTCGGCGTTCAGCGCGGCCAGATCGTCCAACTGCCCGCGACGCATTTCACGATCGATCCCTGGGGGATTCTCCAGATAGAGCACCGGGTTGGCGCCGCTGCGGAGCCGCACGCCTTGATGTTTGCTCGGCAGGTAGCCGCTTCCCCATAGTCGCGAGAAGATCGGCTGCCCTGGGTTCTTGCCGGTGCCTTGGCTGAGCAACACCATGTAGGCCGGCAGATCGGCATTCACCGAACCGAGGCCGTAACTGAGCCACGCGCCGAGCGAGGCGTGGCCAATTTGCTCGCTGCCGGTGTTGATGGCCGTGATGCCGGGGTCGTGATTGATCGACTCGGTATGCACCGCCTTGAGCAGCGCGATGTCGTCGACGATCTTGGCGGTGTGCGGCAACAGATCGCTGACCCAACGCCCGCACTCGCCGTGCTGCTGCAGCGGCCGGATGGGACCGCAGGAGAGAAACTTAGCCTGACCGCTGGTCATACCGGTCACCCGCTGGTCGCCCATGACCGCCTTGGGCAGTTCCTTGCCATGCTCCTGCACCAGCCGAGGTTTGTAGTCGAATAGATCGATGTGACTCGGTCCGCCCGACTGAAACAGGTAGATCGCCCGCTTGGCCTGGGGAGCGAAGTGCGGCAAGTTGGGCAGCCCGCCGTGCGGCTCGCCATCCGCCGCCGACGCCATAGCCGACGGACCGAGCAGCGACGCCAAGGCGGCCGCGCCGACCGCATTGCGTCCTCGACTGAAAAGCTGTCGCCGCGTAAGCAGCAACGCCAGTTCGTCTCTTGGATTCATCACCCTATTCCTTGCTGATTGTTTCATCAAGATTGAGAATCACGCCGCAGACGACGGTCCAGGCGGCGTGCTCGATCGGGTCGAGTCCCTCGAACGGTTCGGTCGTGACCGGCGCCGCCAGTCGCGCCGCCTCGTCGGGCTGTTCGCTATATTTCTGTCGCGCCGCGGCCAGACGGCCCAACAGAACGGCCGCCTCGCGGGAGTTCGGCTCGCGGCGCGTCGCCCGCCGGAATGCAACGGCGACGCGCTGTTGATCGTCTCCGCCCTCGGCGTCGATCGTGGCGGCAGCCAACGCCCGGGCGGCGTCTACGAACTGCGGTTCGTTCAGCAACACCAGCGCTTGCAACGGTGTATTGGTGCTCAACCGCTCGACCGCGCAGACCTCGCGGGTCGGCGCGTCGAGGGCGGTCAGTGACGGCGGCGGACTGGTCCGCTTCCAGAAGGTGTACATGCTGCGGCGTCGCAACGCCTCGCCCGTGTCCGGAATGAAAACCTGCGCAGTGAACGGATGCTCGTAACCATAGTGACTGACCTCGGCCCACAAGCCTTTCGGTTGCAGCGGATAGACGCTCGGTCCGCCGATGTCGCGGACTAGCAGGCCGCTAATCGCCAAGGCGTTGTCGCGAACCAACTCCGCCGGAAGCCGGAACCGGGCGCCTCGCGCCAGCAGGCGATTGCCTGGGTCGCGGGCCAGCAATTCCGCCGAGGCGGAGGACGCTTGGCGATAGGTGGCGCTCATCACCATTTGTTTGATCAGGCGCTTGGTATTCCAGCCATTCTCAACAAAGTCCACCGCCAGCCAGTCGAGCAATTCCGGATGCGACGGCGGTCCGCCTTGCGAGCCGAAGTCGTTGACCGATCCCGCCAGCCCGTTGCCGAACAGCATCTGCCAATAGCGATTCACCGCCACCCGCGCCGTCAACGGATGATCGGGCTGAGTGAGCCAGTTGGCCAATCCCAATCGGTTCGGCGGCGCATCGTCCGGCAGCGGCGGCAGGGCCGCGGGCGTACCCGGCGTCAGTGGCTGGCTCTTGTCGGGCTGGTCGTAGGCGCCGCGGACGAGCAAGTACGTGGGCGACGGCCGCGGCTGTTCTTGCATCACCATGGCGGTGACGCGACCGTCTTTGATTGTTTTCTCCAATACACCGATTTCCGTGTTGACCGTCTTCAAGGCGACGCCGTTGGCCACCAGGTCCGGCCGGAAGGTTTCCTGCACTTCGGGGGCGGCACGCGCCTGTTGGTCACTAAGCCGCTGCTGCCAACTCTTGAGGGTTGCCACCCGTTGCTGCAAGCGGTTGCGCATTGCGGCGGCATCGCCGATCAGCGGCTCCACCGCCAAGATCGGAGCAGTGTTGGCATTGGTTGCCCCCTTGCCATGCTCGACCGTGCGGTCGAAGTAGGCGTAAAAGCGATAGAACTCCTCCTGCGAGATCGGATCGTACTTGTGGTCGTGGCACTGCGCGCAGCGCATGGTCAGCCCCAGCATCGCCGTGGCGACCGTGTCGACCTTGTCGGCCAGGTAGATCACCCGGTACTCTTCCGGCAGCGTGCCTCCCTCGTGCGTGCTCATGCTGTTTCGCAAAAAGCCGGTGGCGACCCGTTGCTCCACGGTCGCTTGCGGCAGCAGGTCGCCCGCCAACTGCTCGGTGATGAACTGGTCGTAGGGCATGTTGTTGTTGTAGGCGTTGATCACCCAGTCGCGCCACGCCCACACATCGCGATGTTCGTCAATCGAGAAGCCGTTGGTGTCGGCGTGCCGGGCGGCGTCGAGCCACGGCAGCGCCATCCGCTCGCCATGATGCTTGTCGGCCAACAACCGATCGACCAGCCGCCCGTAGGCGTCGGGCGCCGTGTCGGCGAGGAACGCCTCGACCTCTGCGGGCGTGGGGGGTAAGCCGATCAAATCGAGATAAAGCCGCCGCGCCAGGGTCGCGCGATCGGCCTCGGGCGATGGGGAGAGGTTCTCGCTTTCCAGCCGAGCCAGCACGAACCGATCGATCTCGTTGCGCGGCCAGTCGGAGTGTTTCACCTCCGGCGGCTCGGGCCGCGCCGGAGCGACGAACGACCAGTGCGCTTGATACTCGGCCCCTTGCTCAATCCATTGCTTGACCAGCGCGATCTCCGCCGGCTGCAACTGCTTGTTGGAGTCGGGCGGCGGCATCTGCTCGTGGGGATCGTCCGAGGTAATCCGCAGCCAGGCCTCGCTGTCGCTCCCGTCGCCAAACGCGAGCTGCACGCCTGCCGCCTCGTCCAGCCGCAAATCGGCCTCGCGATCCGCCGCATCCGGCCCGTGGCAATGAAAGCAAGCGTTCGACAACAACGGACGGATGTCGCGGTTGAACTGCACCGCCTCGCCCGCGACAGCCAAAGTGCCTCCCGCGGCCCACAGTC
>JBGTJT010000454.1:0-23472 GCA_041744995.1 Pirellulales bacterium
GCCGAGTCGTGGCGGACCCTATTGCCGTTGGGCTATTTCCGCCGCGCGCGGCGGATGGCGAAACCGGCCAGCATCAAGCCAGCCAGTCCCACCAGAGCAAAGGTGGACGATTCGGGAACAGCGGCAACCGTCACGTTGTCGATAATGGCCGAATTTGTCGCCCCAAGAAAACGGAGGCCAAGATCCTTGCCGAGATCTGCCGCGTCGGCAAACGCATCTGGCGCGAATGAAAAACTGATCGTCGCAAAGCTACCGTCCCCAGGAGCATTGCCGCTGGCAGAGGCTAAAATCGAACCGGGACGACCACCACGATGTTCAGTTCGGTTGTCACCCGGAGAGAAGGCCACGAGTTCCGCCGTGTACGGAGTATTTGTGGCACCAGTGCCGCCGCCGTCCAGCACGACATCGAACGATACGACGTAGGCACTGACAAGTGACAGATCACCAATGACGCCTACGCCTGTCGTGATGCCGCTATTGGTGTAACGAAATGCATAGGCTTGGTCGTTGCCCGCAGGCGCCGAAAAATCCCCACCGGCCTTGTCGGTAATGCCATGCCTAGTAGATCCAAATCCCTGGGATGCACGGACCCAGCTTGAGGGTGTCGCTCCAGTGGTATATCCATCACCAGCGTTCGCCGCCACATCCGGGCTTTCGAAGTCTTCCGTAAATAGGATGGAACCGGATGCCGTGGCGGCGCAAAGCGATGCCGTCAATACGCTCGCGGTAAATACCGTAGCGTTGATCCACTTGTGAATTGTCATATTGTCTTCTCTCCAAAAAAGTAAGTCGTTTGTCGCGAGTTGGATGTCGATCGCATCGCGCGACGTTCGCTTCCTTGCACCCTGATTGGCCCAAATGCCCTTAGTTTTTCCTTAAAGCTTTATGTTGTGCATAACATAAAGCGTATTATGTGGCGCAGTTTGTTATGTGGCCTAGCTCGTTCCCCCAACTGTATTTCAGAGGGCTATCCAGTTCTACGCCACATAATTTGGCGTTACGCTACGGGAGAGTGTTTCGTTTCCCTGTTCTCCCGGAGATCCGATTATGTTCGATCAACTTTTCGAGCACCCCTTTGCATTGGCACGGCATCGTACAGGTCCGTTAGTGGAAGAACGTAGTGCCTTCCTGACACATCTCGCCAGCCAAAGCTACTCCCGGCGGACCTTGCGGGGGAAAGCCAGTGATCTGCTTGCGATTGCACATGCGCTGGGGTTGGCCCGTCGCCCGCGCAAGGCTCTGACCATTGGCGAGATCACGAGTACCGTGGGTAACCAGCCTCCGCGCTTTCCGCTTGCGGTCCAATGGTTTCAGTTCCTGGGGCGTCTGCAACAGCACCTCGCGCCGCTCACGCTCTATGAGAAGAAGATCAAGGCGTTTGCGGATTACATGGCGAATGAAGAAGGGTTTCGTCCTGCGACCATCCGTCGGCGCTGTGGCGTCGTCAAGCAGTTTCTCAATCAAGTGGATCCCAAGAGCGGTTCTCTGCACAAGATTACTCCTGGTCAGATCGACATGGCGCTTCAGAAGTTGCTCGATCCAGGTGGTTATTCGCCGAAGACTATTCAAGCCATTGGCGACGCACTGCGGACTTTCTTTCGTTTTGCGGAGGCACGGGGCTGGTGCCGTAAAGGATTGGCAGCATCCATTCGGACTCCGCGGGTTTTCTCGCAGACATCGTTGCCGCTGGGGCCATCTTGGGACGATGTATGCCGTCTACTCACCATGACCGAGGGGGATCAACGGCATAACATCCGTGCCCGCCCGATACTGATGTTGCTGGCCGTCTACGGCCTTCGGGCGGGGGAGGTGTGTTGTCTGCGGCTGGAGGACTTCGACTGGGAACATGAAGTGTTCCGCGTCGTATTTTCCAAAACGGGGAGGGTCCGAACCTATCCGCTAACGCGCACCGTCGGTGACGCCATCCTGCGTTACCTGCAAGAGGTCCGACCACGGTTATCGCATCGGCAACTGTTCTTATCACTGAAGGCTCCCTTCCAGCCGGTCGGCAGTTCGGCGCTGTCGACATTGGTTGCTAGACGGTTACAACCTTTGAACATAACGCTCCCACATTACGGGGCTCATGCCTTGCGCCATGCCTGTGCCACGCGATTGCTGGCCGAGGGCCTGTCGCTCAAGGAGATCGGCGACCAACTCGGACACTCCGATCCCAACAGCACACGGATTTATGCCAAGGTCGATCTCGCTGGTCTCCGCGATGTGGCTGATTTCGACATGGGAGGTGTCCTATGAACCTCCAACGCCTGATCGAACAGTACCTATCCTACCGGCGATCCCTCGGATCATTGCTCATAGGCGCAACTAAGATCCTTCGAGCTTTCGGCCGTGCACTTGGCCCGCGAGCCAGCATTGCCAGTGTTCGTCTTCGGCATGTGGATGCGTTTCTGGGCAAAGCCAGACCCGTAACTGAAACGTGGTTCAAGAAGTTGGGCTGTCTGCGGTGTTTCTTCCAATATGCCGTAAGCCGTGGCTACGTCACTACAGCCCCTCTTCCGATTGTAATGCCCAAGCACCCGCCGCAATTCGTTCCCTACATCTATACGCAGGAAGAACTTCGTCGTCTTCTTCAGGTGGTCGAATCCCATCCGCGGAGCACCAGTCTGGAGCCAGCGACGATCCGCACGATGCTCCTGCTGTACTATGGGACTGGCTTGCGCTTGCAGGAAGCAGTAAACCTGACTCGCACTGATGTGGACTTGAAAGAGTCGATCCTTACGATTCGGAACACGAAGTTTGGAAAGACGCGACTGGTTCCTGTGGGACCACAACTGAACGGGACGCTGGCTCAGTACGACCGCTCTCGGCCGAAGGGGCGACCGACCGATGTTCCCTTTTTCACATCCGTGAAGGGTGGCCCTGTCAAAACGAAAACGCTCCACAAGAACTTCCGAGTTGCTTGCGATCGCGCAGGCATCCGTCGGACGGATACGGAGGAACAGCCACGAATTCACGACTTGCGCCACACGTTCGCCGTTCACCGTCTCACCACCTGGTATCAGCAGGGGGCCGACGTGCAGCGGCTGCTACATCACCTGTCGGTCTATCTGGGGCACGTCGAATTGAAGCATACGCAAGTGTACCTCAGCATGACACCCGAGCTTCTTTGCGAAGCCAGCCAGCGCTTCGAGCGCTATGCCGGGAAGGAGCAACGCCATGCCTAACACCGACTTGCTGAGCCCCTGGGTCCGCCGGTTTCTGCTGGAGTACGTCGTTGGCGAGCGGAATCTCGCCCGCAATACGCAGAAGAGCTATCGGGATACGTTACAGCAGTTCTTGCCGTTTGTCGCTCGTATCGCCCATCGCCGGATCGAGGGGCTTCGGGTGGACGACCTCTCGCCAGCCCGCACCAGAGCCTTCCTTTTGGATCTGGAAAGAACTCGCGGTTGCGGGATATCCACGCGAAATCAGCGTCTCGCAGCAATCCATTCCCTGGCACGATTCATCGGCCTGCACAGTCCAGAACACTTGGAATGGTCTGGCCAGATTCGGGCGATCGGGTCGAAGAAGGCGACCCGTCCCCTGATCGGCTACTTGGAGAAGGATGAGCTGGATGCGTTGCTGAAAGCGCCCGACCAACACACGGCCCAAGGTCGCCGTGACTATGCGGTGCTTCTGTTCCTCTACAACACCGGTGCTCGGGCCGACGAGGTGGCTCAGGTACGAATCGGCGATCTCGACCTCAGTGCTGTATCCAGCCGCAATACCTCAGCCATTATCCTGCACGGAAAGGGAAACAAGGACCGTCGCTGTCCGCTGTGGCCGAGGACGGTTGACGAATTGCGCCGTCTCGTGGACCATCGCCCCCCATCGCAGCATGTCTTCCTCAACCGTCGTGGGCAACCGCTCACGCGATTCGGAATCTATGCGCTAGTTGAACGCTACGCAGCGAAAGTGGCAATGACACTGCCGTCCGTGGCGAGAAAACGCGTGAGTCCCCACACAATCCGGCATACGACGGCGACGCACCTACTTCGGGCCGGTGTGGACATCAACACCATTCGTGCCTGGTTGGGCCATGTGTGCCTCAGCACGACCAACGTATATGCCGAGGTCGATCTGGAGATGAAGACCAAAGCACTTCTGAAGTGCGAAATCAAGGATGGCAATCCGAAGAAGCCTTGGCGCGAGACTCCGGGGCTTATGGAGTTCCTGCGAACCTTGTAGTGAGAAATTATGTGGCGTCCAGGACAGCACCGGTCCGGGAAATCCGGAAGGATTCGTCCTGGACGCCACATAACAAACTGCGCCACATAAAATTGTTCTTCTCTTCTTCAACTTCCGACGCCCCTTCCGCAGCACGCTCCATACTCGTTTAACTACGTGGCACTATGCTTTCTGCTATTCGCTCGCGGCGTCGTCCGCGGGAACCTCCAATGCACTCAGGTCGAGATGAAAGATCAGATCGTGGTGGATGAAACTTATCGTGGAATTACCTTCTCCGTTGTCGCCGGAACGATAGGCGGAACCGCCGTCGTAATCCGAGTCGGCGGACCGGAACAGATAAGGGAGTCCGTCGCGCCACTCCGTGCTGCTGGCGACCATCCCGACGTCGAACCCGTAACGCCCGTTTGCCAACAGCGTGACCGGCGGATCGAGCGAGAATGTCAGGTAATCGTTGGCCCGGATAGAATCGTATTGCTGGGCAGACCTTTGGGCAACCACGACAAAATTGTCTCCAGAGACGTGTCCCACGCGAAGCACATATTCCTTCGTCGGTGGCACGTCCGTGGCGCAGTGCACCGTGACTGCATTCAAGATGAGGGGGGTGTCGCCTATCGAAAATGTCTGGCCGACGACGGGTATATCGTTCCAAAGCTTGATCTCTCCGCCAGGCCGCGACGGAAGATTGGCGATACCAGCACCAACGACCTCGGGCGGCGCGGCATGCGCCGCAAGACGCCCCTCGCCTGTCTGAGCGGTGTAAGTCGATGCCTTGGTGCCTGTTTCTAATGTAGATTGCAGAACCACCATCTTGCCCATCCATGCCGGGTTGGCTTCGGACTGCTTGGCAATGAGACCGCTTCCAGCCGTTACCATGGCGGCCTCATTAGCCGACAATCTCAGTCGCTGTTTCGACCCCGCTCCGTTATTGGCACCAATCAATTCCACCTCGCCAGTCAAGACAGCAACGTCCGACTGACCGTCGGCCGCCACTTCCACACCGAACTCGGTTCCAAGATCGACAACCCGCGCACCCGGTACCGCCACCGCAAAGCCGTGCGCCGCTGCCGTATCGACCCGGGCCACCAACTTGCCCAGCCGCAGGTCGCCGCCGTTGGCGCCAGCGATGTGATAGGTGGCCGGCCCCTCCAGCACCACCCGGGCACCGGTGTCGTATTCGATGACGGCCAGGCCGCTGTTGAGCACGATCTGGTCGTCGTCGAATAGATCGCGGTTCTTCAAGTTGCCGTCGCTGGCGGCGTCGAACGTCGCGAAGGAAATCGCCACGATCTTCGCCACGAACGTCGGCCGCCCGGCGACGGCGGCCGGTTGGTGCTCCGGCAGCGTCCACAATTCCAGCGACAGCAGAATCGTGGTGATGACCAGGCTGGAGACAATCATCGCCAGCGACAGCGGCTGCTTGATCAAGTCCCAGGCCGGCGCCAGCCACCGCTCGACGCGTGGCAGCGCTGCAAGATCGGCGCTTTCCACCGCCTGCTCGACCAGGGCGGCCGGATCAAGCGCTGTGCGATCGCTCAATACTTGCTGCAACCCATCGGCCAGCAGGCATTCCCAGACAAACTCGTCGACGGTGGAGTCGTCGCCGCGAAGTTGGCTGCGCAGCGTGTCCATCTCTTCGGAGGTGATTTCTCCGCTAAAGAGCGCCGTCGTCAGTTCTGGCAGGGTTGTGGTCATTCGCCTTGGGCCGCCATTCGTGATTCAATGCATCGCCGCAACGCGTGCCGTGTCCGTGACAACAGTTGCCGCACCGCGTCGCCGGTCATGTTCATCTCCACGGCAACTTGCGCCGTCTTGCGGCGACTGCCGTAGAACAGTTCCAACGCCCGGCGGCCCTGCTCGCTTGCTTCCCGTAGGCAGCCCTGCAACGCCATTCGCAACGACTCCGCCCGCTCCGACTGCCGCTGGTATCCACTGGCAATGCGGTCCACGAGATCGTCGTCGAACACATGTTTTTCGCGGGCGTACTTTCGCCGCGATTCGAGTACCTGGTAGCGGGCCACGCCCACCGCCCATGCGTCAAATGGTCGCGATCGGTCGTAGGTGTGGAATTTGGTGACGCAGTCGACCGCTGTTTCCTGAAGCACGTCTTCCGCCTGTTCCGGATCCGGCACCATGACGCGAATGAAACTCGCCACGGTCGGTTGCGCCTTAACCCAAAGCACTGCAAGGGCTTTTGCGTCGGACGACTTCATGGGCCGGTCACCTCGAAGGATGGATGGATGACGCGTATTCGCATTCGCTTAATTACATCTACCGCGATCCCCTCATTGTGACAAAAAACCTCCAGTTTTTGGCCTGGGCGAGGCAGATTGCCCGTTAGGAGTTGTCGCGCAGCGACGCGCGAAGCCGCGACCGGCTGCGGTTTCGGCGACGAGTCCGTCAACGCGGTTGCCGAGGAAACCGAGGCAAGGGAAGAGGAGTTGAGCGGATTACACGAGACGCTAGTCGCCGGCGCCGGCCGCCGCGCAGGCGCCGGCCCGACCGAACGTAGTGTTCCTGATTCCCGCTCAATCGAGCGCGATGGGCGCCGCTTTGCGGTCGCCGAAAGAGAGCAATATCGGCATTTAGATATCGTAGTACATGCAGAACTCGTAGGGGTGCGGGCGGAGTCGCAGGGCGTCGGCTTCGTGTACTCGCTTGTAGTGAATCCAGGTGTCGATCACGTCCTGCGTGAATACGTCGCCGCGGAGCAGGAACTCGTGGTCCGCCTGCAAGGCGTCGAGCGCTTCGTCCAACGTGCCGGGGGTCTTGGGCACTTCGGCCGCTTCTTCCGGGCTGAGGTCGTAGATGTCCTTGTCGAGCGGATCGCCCGGGTGGATCTTGTTCTGAATGCCGTCCAGCACCGCCATCAACAAGGCCGAGAAAGCCAGGTACGGATTGCAACTCGGATCGGGGCAGCGGAACTCGACCCGCTTGGCCTTGGGGCTGGGACTGTACATCGGAATGCGGCAGGCCGCCGAGCGGTTCCGCTGCGAGTAGGCCAGGTTCACCGGCGCTTCGTAGCCCGGCACCAGCCGTTTGTAGCTGTTGGTGGTGGGGTTGGAGAAGGCGAGTATCGCGGGGGCATGTTGCAAGATGCCGCCGATGGCGTACAGCGCCATGTCGCTGAGGCCCGCATAGCCGCTGCCGGCGAACAGCGGCTCGTCACCTTTCCAGAGCGAGATGTGCGTATGCATGCCGGAACCGTTGTCGCCGTACATCGGCTTGGGCATGAAGGTGACGGTCTTGCCATGCTTGAGCGCAACGTTCTTGACGATGTACTTGTACATCAGCATCATATCGCCCATGTGGACGAGGTCGGAGAACTTCAGATCGATCTCGGCCTGGCCGCCGGTGGCGACTTCGTGATGCGCCGCCTCGACGTCCATGCCGGCGTCGATCAGGCATTGCATCATCTCGTTGCGGATGTCCATCAGGTGATCTGCCGGCGGGCAGGGGACGTAACCTTCCTTGTGGCGAATCTTGTTGCCCAGATTCGGGCCCATTCCCTCGGCCCGATAATCGCGGCCCCGGTTCCAGATGCCCTCGACGCTGTCGAGGTAATAGAAGCCGTGCTGCGGCTGCTGGTCGAACCGCACGTCGTCGAAGATAAAGAACTCCGCCTCCGGGCCGATGTAGCAGATGTCGGCCACGCCGGTGCTCTTCATGTAGTTGACCGACTTGCGGGCCACGTTCCGCGGATCGCGGCTGTAATCCTCGCGCGTGATCGGATCTTGAATGTTGCAGATCATCACCACGGTCGGCAGTTCGGTAAACGGATCGATGAACGCCGTCTCCGGTTGGGGCACGATCAGCATGTCGCTCTCGTTGATCGCCTGCCAGCCGCGGATGCTGGAACCGTCGAAGCCGCAACCTTCCTCGAACACGTCCTCGGTCAGCTTGTCGAACGGCATCGTGGTATGCTGCCAGATGCCGGGAAAGTCCATGAATCGGAGGTCGACGGCCTTGACGTCGTTCTCGCGGCACATGGCAAGAACTTCACTCGGGGTGTTGGGCATGTTTGCTCCCCTTTGTAATAGAAGGTCTAATGGGTGATGACTGTCGGCGGATTTTTACCTTCGGCTGGCGTGCGAATCGCGCAGCCGGCGGTTGAACTTGCGGCCTCGCAGCAGATGGTTCATGAATCGTTCGGGCTGAGAAGAGTCGCGAGGAAAGCAAACCAAATGCCGCCCGGCGGTTTGCAAAAACGCATCTTAGGACATAATTAGCTGATTGCAATAGGGTCAACCGAGGGCTGGAGTTGCTTATGTTCAGAAGTCGTGCCGCATCGTGGCGTTTGCTGGCCGTGGCGACGGCGCTGCTGGCAGGGCTTCGCGCCGCCCATGCCGACCCGGCTGACTCCGTCGACCCGCTGGAGAAACAAGGAATGTATGTTCGCATGCCGGGCAAGTCGCATCAGGGTGAACTGCCGGAACTGACCGCTTCGCAGCGCGAACTGGCCGACGAAATGAAGGCCGATCTGCGGCATCTGACGGTTGAGATCGGCGAGCGGAATCTCAACAAGCCCGACGCCTACGCACGGGCGGCCCTCTGGATCGAAGCGGAACTAAAGCAGGCCGGCTACGAGGTTCGACAGCAGAAGTTCGCAGTCAAAGGCCGCACCTGCCTGAATCTAGAGGCAGAATTGGCGGGCGGCGACAAGGCACGGCAGATCGTCGTCGTCGGCGCGCACTACGATTCGCTCGCCGGCACGATCGGGGCCAACGACAACGGCACGGGCGTGGTCGCGCTGCTGGCGCTGGCCCGCCGCTTCGCTCGGGAGAAACCGGCTGGCACGATTCGCTTCGTGGCCTTCGCCAACGAGGAGCCGCCCTACTTTCAGACCGACGCCATGGGATCGCTCGTCTACGCCAAGGCGTGCGAAAAGGACGGCGACCAGATTGTCGCCGCGATCATTTTGGAGACGATCGGCTACTACTCCGACGAAGCCGGCAGCCAGCAGTATCCGCCGTTGTTCAAGGCGTTCTATCCCACCACCGGCAACTTCATCGGTTTCGTGGGCAACAGCAAAAGCTCGAAACTGGTCAAGCAGTCGGTGCGGACATTCCGCGAAAAGGCCCGCTTCCCCTGCGAAGGGGCCGCGCTGCCGGAGTTCATTCAAGGCGTCGGTTGGTCCGATCACTGGGCCTTCTGGCAAGCCGGCTACCCGGCGTTGATGGTCACCGACACGGCCCCCTTTCGTTACCCGTACTATCACACGACCGAAGATACGATCGACAAGATCGACTTCGAGCGGATGGCGCGGGTCGTGGAAGGAATGCGGTTCGTGGTGGCCGACCTGGCGGAATAGTGCTGGAATGGTTATTGCGGATTTGGTATTTGTTATTTGTTATTGCTTATCGGCAACATGGAAAAGCCCGATTAAACGGCGCCTCTCCCCCTCAAACCTCAAACGTTCCCTGCCGTTGCCGAATCATCTTCTTCGGCCAACAATTGGATGCACGGTCTCCGTACCGCGACATCCTCCTTTCCAGCCGCGAGCACTTCTTGAACGACCAACCCGACCGTTTTGAAACCGACTCCGAGTCGGCCGAGCAAGCGACCCCCGCCGAGGCGGCCGGTCCCGCGGCCAAGGTGCGCACGTTTCCCAACACGCCGGGCGTCTATTTGATGAAAGACGCCGCCGGCCGGGTGATCTACGTTGGCAAGGCCAAGAACCTCCGCGCCCGGGCAGGCAGCTACTTTCTCAAGGCGGCCAAGACCGACGCCCGCTTGCATTGGGCGCATGAAATCGCCGACGTCGACTACATGGACTGCGACAGCGAGGTCGACGCCGTATTGGCCGAGTCGCGACTCATCAAGGACGTCCAACCGAAATACAACAAGACGCAGCGCGACGATAAATCGTTCCCCTATCTGGAGATCTACACCCGCGAGGATTTCCCCCGCGTGGAAATCACTCGCACGCCTCACGTCCGCGGCACCAAGTTGTATGGTCCCTTCGCCAGCGCCGGCACGTTGCGGGCGGCACTGCAGGTGTTGCAGCGGATCTTTAAGTTTCGCACTTGTTCACTCGACATCGACGACGGCGACGAGAAGTGGCGGTGGTTTCGGCCCTGCCTGTTGGCTTCGATCGACCAATGCACCGCGCCGTGCAATTTGCGAATTTCCAAGGAAGAGTACCGCCGCGGCATCAACCGCCTGAAAACCTTTCTGGAAGGGGGCAAGTCGCGGTTGCTCAAGCAAATGCATGAGGAGATGCAGCAGGCCAGCCGGGCGCTGGAGTTCGAGAAAGCGGCCAAGCTGCGCGACGAGATCAAGATGCTCGAAAACCTCGACAACCGCGGCGAGTTGGACGAGCACGCCCAGCCCGAGGTGTTTTATATCGATCCGAAGAAGGGCTTAGCCGGCTTGCAGAAGGTGCTCAAACTGGCGGAGCAGCCGCGGACGATCGAAGGGATCGACATCGCTCATCTCGGCGGCGGCGAAACGGTGGCCAGCCTGGTCAAGTTCATCGACGGGCTGCCGTTCAAACCGGACTATCGGCGGTATCGCATTCGCGACGTGGCGGGCGTCGACGACTTTCGCAGCATCCACGAAGTGGTCGCCCGCCGCTATCGCCGCATGTACGACAACCAGGAGGGCTTTCCCGATATTGTGCTGATCGACGGGGGCAAGGGCCAACTGAACGCCGCCTTGGCCGCCTTTCGCGACCAGCAACTGCCGCTGCCGATGGTGATCTCGCTGGCCAAGCGCGAGGAAGAAGTGTTCATCATGCACCAGGACGATCCGCTACGACTGAGCCGCCACGCCTTTGCCTTGCGACTGCTGCAATACGTGCGTGACGAGGCGCACCGGTTCGCGCAGCACTACCACCACATCTTGCGCAGGAAGTCGCAGTTGCGCGAGTAACTGCAAGACGGCGCTGCCGAGGCCGTCTTACGAGAAACTTCAGTTTCGAGGCGTATCCCGGTGCCAACAGATGCTGAGATGCCACCTATCGTCGCCACACCCGACAGGAGACGCCTCGGTTGGCGGCAGCGAAGAATCGCTTGCCACCGGCAGACTCCTCGAAACAGCGTTTCTCGTTCGACGGCTTCGGAGAGCCGTCCTACCAGCCGGACGGCTAAATGAGTGCTTCAATACCAGCACGACGCGCAAGCGAGTGCATCAGCGGTGGGATACGCGTTTTTCCTCCGCAAACCGTCGCGGCGGCGGAACATCCTCCCGCTCGCAATCACTCGCTTGCGCTTCGTGCTGGTATTGGCCGTGCCTACGCGGCCCGTCGCATCGGCTCGGCTGCGGCATCTTCCTCCGGATAACCAAATCCGGTGGCCGCGTCGTTCCACCGTTTGATCGCCACCGCCGCCAGGTGGCCGCCGAAGGCGACCGACAGCTTGAGGGCGTTATCGACCCGATTTCTGCGGCCGGCCAGCGGGACGCAGTCCAGGTCGCATCGGGGGTCGGGATCGGTCAGGTTGATGGTCGGCGGAGCGAAGCCGTCTCGCAGCGCCAGGCAGGTGATCGCCAACTCGACGCTGCCCGAGCCGTTCACCAAGTGGCCGATCATCGATTTGATCGAGCTGACGCAGGTACCATAAGCCGCCGGGCCGAAGGCGTCGCGAATGCCGGCCGATTCGGCGACGTCGTTCTGTTCCGTGCCCGTGCCGTGGCAGTTGATGTAGCCGATCTCTTCCGGCTTCAGGTGGGCTTGCCGCAAAGTTCGCGAAATCAGGTAGCTGAGCGTCTCGCTGTTGGCGTCCAGCCCGGTCACGTGGTGCGCCTCGGCCAGGTGCTTGGCGCCGGCAATTTCGCAGTAAATTTTTGCGCCGCGGTCCAGCGCGTGGCTCAGCCGCTCCAAGACCAGCATGCCGGCCCCTTCGCCCATCACAAAGCCGTTGCGATTGGCGTCGAAGGGGCGGCAGGCCCGTGTCGGGTCGTCGTGCTGGGCCAGTACCCGCATCCGATGGAAGCCGGCAGCGATCAACGGCGTGATTGCCTCGCCGCTGCCGGCCAGGGCGATATCGCATTCCCCCAACTGGATCGACTGCACCGCGCTGATGACGTCGATCAACCCGCTGGCGCAGGCCGTGGAATGCGTCACGCTCGGACCGCGCAGGTCGAATGCCGCCGAGACCGAGGCGCAAGGGGCGTTGGGCATCCATTGGTTCCACCAGCCAATCGAGTCGGACAAGGTCGGCCAGCCCAACCGATGGTGAAACCAATCGGTGTCCCCCATGCCGGCACTGATCCAACAGCCGAAGCGGGTGCGATCGAGCGTACCCCAGTCGATGGCCGCATCGGCGATTGCCTCGGCCGCGGCGTGGTGGCAGAGACGCACCACCTTGATCTCCCCCGGCCGCGGCAGTTCGGCGTCGACCGGCGCCCCAATCAGCAGCCCGTCGGGCAGGCCGGCCAAGCCCGATAGCGGTCGCACACCGCTTTGCCCCCTCTGGATCGCCTGCCAGACCGCTTCGGTGTGGTCGCCGACCGAAGCGATGACGCCCAATCCCGTGACCACGATCGGGTCGTGTGCCAGCGGATAGTATCGAGGATGGCGTGGCAAGCGGGCGTCCTTTCCCTGGCCGCGGGCCGCACTGGCGGCTGGCGGAAGCATTCTCGCCTGAGATGAGTTGTGCGGGTTGTAGCGAGTATACCGATTCATCGGAAGATCAACCGTTAAACTTCACTCGCTTGCTAGCGATCCGGCAGGCATCTGCGCGAAAATCATGCTTGCACGAGCAGCATTTGCGGTTAGACTGAAACTGGTGGGGATTATGCCCATTTATTAAGTCAGACAAATTATTTTGTGGAAATTGGCCCCAATCCCTTGCAACAGGGCAAAATTCTGGCATAACAGGATAGACCGCTTGCATCGACTATGCGGGCGCCGCAGTTCGCAACATGACCGACACCTTGACTAGCCATGCGGACTTCCTCGTCGGCGAGCACCCTCGCACGCTGGACGAGCGTTACCGAGTGAGTATCCCGGCCGAACTGGCGGAACCGCTGTGCGAACCGGGGGCCGACTGCATCCTGGCCAAGGAGCGGCCCGGCTGCCTGAGCCTGTGGAACGCCGCTCGTTGGCGGAGCAAGCTCGACAGCGGAGTGGAATTAGTCAAGCAGAAGATTCTAGCCGGAAAACTGGAGGGCCGAATTGAAGAGGTCCAGTTGCTGGGGCGGTTGCTTTCCACGCGGCATCGCGACGTGAAACTGGCCGGCCGCGGGCGACTGCTGATACCGGAGGGATTTCGAGAATTTCTCGGCGTGGAACCGAGCGGAGACGTCCTAGTGGTCGGAGCGGTCGTATGCGTCGAACTGTGGCGGCCCGACGTATGGATCGGTCACCTCGACGAACAGATGCCGACCTTCCGCAAACTATTTGACGAGTTGTCGGGATAAAAGAATGGCGGCACTAGGCCGCGCTAAACCAACACATCAGGAGCTAAGCGAACTCGCCCGGCCGGGGCTTTATAAGGTGCATTTCCTGGATCTACCAACCAGTGTCGTTGTCACCGGGAAATTGGAATGCAAATCACCAAGGATCGGGACCGCTGGAACGGATGCCCCAAATAGCACCCCGGTCGGGCAGTTCGCCTATATCGTTGTCGCTTCTTCATTCGGCCGGGGCCGGCCGACCTACACCCAAATATCCGACGTGCAGTCCCCATGCGGGAACCGCACCTCGTGCGCTCGGCTGGGACCGTTCGGTTCCTTTCCGAAGTCGACGAAGAACTTTTCGTTGAGCGTCAGCCCTCCTTTATCCGTGTCGCAGTCGACTTGCAGCAGGTAGGAACCTTGCTCCTTGATGTTGGGATAGAACTGGTTGTCCCAGCTTGAAAACAGCGAGTTGGTCACGTACAGCCGCTTTCCATCGAGCGAGAGTTGCAACATTTGCGGGCCGCCGGACAGCGGCTTGCCGCCGAGTTCCGGCGCCGGCTTGCCGAGCAGTCCGCCCAGCCAGATGCGGCCTGCCAGTTTGGGATTCGCCGGATCGCTGACGTCGTACTGCCGCACGTCGCCGTGCAGCCAATTCGAGAAGTAGAGCCAGCGGTCGTCCAGCGAGATCAACAGATCGGTGATCAAGCCGGGCACGGGAATCGGCCAGCCTTCGACCTCCTGCGATTCCACTTCGATCACCTTGTTCACTTGCCAGTCGCCGTCGTCGTTGTGCCAATGCCACATCGTGCTCGACAGCGCAGCGCCGACGTAGCCGTGCGTGC
Organism: Pirellulales bacterium; assembly: GCA_041744995.1. GTDB lineage: Bacteria > Planctomycetota > Planctomycetia > Pirellulales > UBA7805 > JBBDLY01. The sequence continues at coordinate 14,367 of JBGTJT010000454.1, forward strand.
TGTCGGGATTGTGATGAAACCGCACCTCCAACGGAATCATGCCCTGTTCGCCCAGGTCGACGCTTTGCGCAATGGTTCGCTTCTTCCAATCCCAGAAGTGAATGTGTTGGCCGTACTTGCCCGCCTTGACGTCGTCCAAATGGAAGCCGGGGCGGGTGGTGTTCGGCGCGCCCCACTCGCTGCTGACCATCACGTTGTGCCGCGGTTGGTACCAGAAGTCGTAGTTGTAGTTCATGCCCGCGAGGCTCTTCTCCCAGCGGCCTTTGATATTGAACTTCTCGTCGAGTTCCATGAAGCCGCCGGGGCCTTCGCCCTGCTCGTCGCCCAGCATGGAGATCATGATCGTGCCGTCGGCCCGGCAATGGACCGTGTGCGGCGCGGTCAGTTTGGTTTTCTCAACAATCTCTTCCGGTTCGATCACCTTGACCAATTTGGGTGCCTCCGGCTGCTTGGTGTCGATGACGTGAATTCGACTCGACACCAGTCCCGGCACGATCAAGTACCGCCGAGCCGCCTCGCCGTGGCAGCTTGCACAGGTGTTCCAGCCATAGTGGTGCAATTCGTCGCCGACGTTGGGCATCTCCAGCCGATGGACGACTTGCGAATAGGTTTTGGATTTGGGATCGACGTCGACCGTGGCGAGATAATCCGGTTTGTCGATGCCGGTGCCGGCGTAGATGCCGACCGTGTACAGCAGCTTCTCCGGCGGAGCTTTCATCGCCTCAACTGGCGTGGCAAAAGTGCGGCCGGCGGTCGGCGGCTCATGTGCCCAGGCGGCGCGTGCCCAGAAAGGTACCGTGACGGCAGACCCGGCGGCGGCGAGAAACGTGCGACGATCCATGATGAAGTCTCCTGCGTTGAATGGACCCGGCCCGGATGCTTCCGACGCGCTCTCGCGGACGGCGGCCCGCCACAAAACATCCAGACCGACCATCTGGCAATGGCTTCTTTCGATTATTGCCCGCAGTGGGCGAATTGTCTATTCTTTTGCTTCGTACAGCCGGCAGGGCGCCTCGAACCGTTCGGCCTGGCGGAGCAGCGCGTTCTTCTCCGTCTCGCTGAGCTGGCGCGAGTCCTTGTCCTGCAAGCCGCCGGCCAGCGCCCAGAGCAGATTCGTCGTCGCCTTGGGCTGCTGTTGCTTGACCATGGTGTAGGTCGCCGCGGGACCGATCCGCCGCAGATCGTCGACGGTATGCACGCCGACTGCTCGCAGCCAAGCCGCGGTCGCGGCGCCGAGGTTCTTGAGGTTCTCGACTGGCTCGCCAAGCGCTTCCGGCGTATGGGCTGTGGCGACGTCGCCGAACAAGGCCTCCAACTCGTCGAGATGGTCGCCGGTGGCAGTGTGGATAATCAACGCCTGATGCCGCCCCGCGCTTTCGACCTTGCGGACCCCGTGGCCAAACCCTTTCAACCGCTTGCGAGCCTGCGACGCCGCCAGGTTCACGTACAGATGCTGTCCGCCGACGTTACCCATCAAGTTCCTCCGCAGACACCGTCGCCAACACGATGTAGTTGATTTCAGGCTGCCGCAGCGATGGATTCTCGAACGGCACCTCGATCAGTTCAGTTGCCGCGAAGACTTCTTCGACGGCACTGAGAAACGCCTCGCCGGGATGGGCGGCGCACCACAGCGCCAGCTCTCCGCCCGGCGCAATGTGGTTTCGCAGCGCCGCCAGACCGGCCGAGTCGTAGAACGCCGCGTGACGGTCATGCCACAGAAAGTGCGGCGCGTCGTCGATATCTATCAGAACGGCGTCAAAGCGAGACTCCGCCGCGCCGGCAACCAGCGCGAAAAAATCTCCCTGCACGATTGTTAGCCGCGGGTCGTCAATAAACTCCTTTGACCACGGCAAAAGCCCCGTGCGATGCCACTCGACGACCGGCGGCAGTAGCTCGACCACGGTCAGTTCGCGCACCCGGTCGTCCGCCAAGGCGGCCCGGGCGGTAAAGCCGAACCCCAGTCCGCCGATCAGCACCCGCAGATTCTTGCCAGGCAGCCGCTTGAGCGCTTGCTCCGACAGCGCCTGCTCTGACGCGACCACGGCGTCGGACATCATCAGGTTGCCGTCCATGGTCATTTCGTACACGTCCCGCTCCAGCGCCAGCGACCACCGCCTGCGGAGCAGCACGGCGCCCATGTCGGTATCGGAATCGTGCAGAACACGAAACCGCCCGGCAATGCCCTGGGGTTGTTCGCTGGCGTTCATACAGTGCTTTCGCGCGGGTGATCGCTGGAAATTTGATTGGCGTGCGACGTGCACGCGGTAGACAGCACCAATCGGAGGCATCGGAAATATGGTATGATAACAGAAGCCCCGGGAAACGTCGCACATGCCGGTCTCATTCCAACTATCATGCCCCGAGGTTTTACGGCTTTGAACGCGTTGCCACTTACCATCGACGTCCGCGAAGTCTCCCGGCGGGTTATTTGGTTCGAGGAGCCGGAGAAGGCGGTTGCCGATCCGGTCCGCTTTGTAGCCTACGCAATGACCTACGGTACCCACGCCGACATGTCGGTGGTAAGACGGCATTTATCGGACGAGGATCTTCGCGAGGCGCTCAACAACGCTCCGCCCGGCATATTTGACCCGCGAAGCTGGGCCTACTGGAACCTCAAGCTGGGCCGCTACCCAGCGCCGCCGTTGCCGGAGCGGAAGTTGCCGTGACCGGGGCCGAATAACCGTTTCACCCTTTCACCGACTCGTTTCTTAGTCGGAGAAAAAGGTTAGGTACAAGGCCAAGAGAAAAGCCGCCGCAAGTCTCTGACTTACAACGGCTTTGAGTGGGCGTAACAGGACTTGAACCTGTGGCCTCCACGATGTCAACGTGGCGCTCTAGCCAACTGAGCTATACGCCCTCAGTTTGCACGACTAAATATACATCATCGTCGGCCGTTTGTCTTGACCCCGAAGGAAAGTCTGAGGTTCTCTTTGCGTGGCCGCCAACTCGTGGCGGACGCTGCCAGCGTCCGCCGGCGGGGGAGCACGGCCTCCACTCGGCGGCCCCAGAAGCGGTCGACTTTACGGGTTGCCAGCCATGGGCATGCCCGATCCGTGTTTCATGCCCATGCTCCGTAAACTCCGCGTGGGCATGGCACCCTGATTTTAAGGTGTAATAAGCACTAGTCGTCACGGATGCCCGCCGCGTGAAGTCGCTTGTACGGTCGTGGGCGGTCATGCTATGTGGGGGAAGCTGGAACTTCCCGCGCGAGGTAACTGCTTCCCTTGCAAAATTTTCGGTGAACCCCTAGGCTTTCGACTGCGTCGAGAATTTTGGTCTCTGCGGCGTTCCCCCGATCCGGTCGCTTGTGTCGGCCGGTGGGAATGGCTGTGGACCGCGGCGGACGAGTCGCGTCCGCCCGACGACGTGTTCTTCGCCCGCGCGGTGTCTGTTGATCGGCATCTTCGGTATGGATGCCGGCCACCGGGGCGAGACCTCGATTGAATCGCCCCATCCCCATGCTTCAAGTCAAGCTCCCCGACGGCAGCGTCAAGGAATTCTCCCAAGCCGTAACCCCCGCCGACGTGGCCGCCGAGATCGGTCCCGGCCTGGCCAAGGCGGCCTTGGCCGCCGAGGTGGACGGACAGGTGGTCGGCCTCGACGCGGCTCTGCCCGCCGACGGCGCGGTCGAACTGAAACTGTTCACCAGCAAGAATCCCGAAGCGCTGGCCGTGATGCGGCATAGCTGCGCGCACGTGATGGCCCGGGCGATCATGCGGCTGTACGACGGCGTGGGGCTGGCCTTTGGGCCGACCATCGAGAACGGCTTTTATTACGACTTCGACATGGAGCACAAACTCTCCGAGGAGGATTTTCCCAGCATCGAAGCGGAGATGAAGAAGATCGTCGCCGCGGGCGAGCCGTTCGAGCGATTGGAAGAGCCTCGCGAGGAAGCTTTAACAATCTGTCAGGATATGGGGCAGAAACTGAAGGTCGAGCACATCGAGAGCGGGTTGGCCGAGCATCCCACGCTGTCGTTCTATCGGCAAGGGGAGTTTCTCGACCTCTGCCGCGGTCCGCATGTGCCCACCGCCAAGGCAATCGGCAAGGCGTTCAAGCTGCTCTCGGTGGCCGGCGCCTATTGGAAGGGGGACGCCGCGCGACCGATGCTGCAACGGGTGTATGCCACCGCCTTCTTCGACAAGGAACAACTCGAAGCGTATCTCAAACAGGTCGAGGAGGCCAAGAAACGCGACCACCGCGTGCTCGGCAAGCAGCTCGATTTATTTACCATCGACCCGATGGTCGGCCAAGGCTTGATTCTGTGGTTGCCCAAGGGGGCGACCGTTCGCCAATTGCTGGAGGACTATCTCAAGAGCGAGCTGCGGCAGCGGGGCTACCAGCCTGTTAATACGCCAAATATCGGGCGGATCGAGCTGTACGAGACCAGCGGGCATTTTCCTTACTACAAGGAGAGCCAGTTCCCTCCCATCGAGATGGATGAGAACGAACGCTATCTGCTCAAGCCGATGAACTGCCCGCATCACACGATGATCTACAAGGCGCGCCCCCGCAGCTACCGCGAGTTGCCGATCCGGCTGGCGGAGTTCGGCACCGTTTATCGCAACGAGAAGTCGGGCGAGTTGAACGGCATGACCCGCGTCCGCGGCTTCACCCAGGACGACGCGCACATCTTCTGCACCGAGGACCAAGTGGCCGACGAATTCCGCGGCTGCATCGAGATGACGCTATCGGTGCTCAAGTCGCTGGGCATGAACAACTATCGCGTGCGGCTGGGGTTCCGCGATCCCGACAGCGCCAAGTACGTCGGCACCGCCGAGCAATGGAATCGAGCCGAAGCATCGCTGGTCGAGGTTTGCCAAAGCCTCGGCATCGACGCCGAGCCGGAGCCGGGCGAAGCAGCGTTTTACGGCCCCAAGGCCGACTTCGTCGTCACCGACTGCATCGGCCGCGAGTGGCAGCTCGGCACCGTGCAGTTGGATTACAACCTGCCGAGCGCCGAGCGGTTCGCGCTGGAGTATATCGGCAGCGACAACCAACCGCATACGCCGGTGATGATCCACCGCGCGCCGTTGGGCAGCTTTGAGCGATTCGTGGGCGTGCTCATCGAACACTTCGCCGGCGCGTTCCCGCTGTGGCTGGCGCCGGAGCAGGTTCGCGTGTTGACCGTCAGCCAAAAGGCCGAGGAGTATGGCCGTCGAGTGGAGGCCGAACTGGCCGAGGCGGGCTTCCGCGTCACCGGCGATTTCCGCAGCGAGAAGCTCGGCAGCAAGATCCGCGACGCGGAACTGCTAAAGGTTCCTTACATGGTGGTGGTGGGCGAGAAGAACGCCGCCGCCGGAACGGTCAGTGTTCGCGACCGAGCGGCCGAGAACAAGGACCTCGGCGATATGTCGTTGCCGGACTTGGTGGCGCGGCTAACTCTGGAAGTCGCCACGCGAGCCGTGCGCACCGCGGTCGAGGAAGTCTCGGCCGGACTGGGAGACCGCGGCGCGGAGAACGAGTACTGAGGAACCGGCGGCTTTATCGCGGCGCGATCCCGCCTTGATTCGGATCCTGGGCCTGCAACACGGCGCCCTGCTCCGGCTGCTCGGCGCGGCGGATCATCTCCTGCTTGGCGAGTTCCAGCTTGCGGACCACTTCTTCCGGTTTTTCGTAGTCGAGAATCAACGGCGGCTCGCCCTCGAACAGGGCCACGAATACGCCGGCGATCCGCCACCCTTCCTCCTCGTGAGCGAGCACCCATACGCTTGGCAGCGTCTGGGTGTAGCCCGTGTCATCGGTTTCCATCCAGCGGCTTTCGACGTGGGCGGCGTCCTTGGCTTCGTTGATGTACTCCATACGGCCCACCTCGAAGTTGGCCGAGGTGTTGCCGGGCGGCGTTACGTCGATGTTCGATATTTCGGCTTGCTGCCGGGCGTAGCTGGTCAGCAGCGCAGTGGTAATTTCGGCGTCGCCCATTTTGACAGCGCCGAGATACATCTCGACGATTTCACGCGGGCCTTCGGTGGTCACCAGTGGCTGCTTGGCGGGGACTGCGGCCACGTCTTGGGTCGCGTCGGTTTTAGCGGAGGGTTTTTCGGTGGGGGCCACGTCGGCGGTCTCCGACTCCTTGCCGCCGCAACCAAGCAGCCCTGCAACTAACAACGCCGCCCCACTCGCTGCAACGATAGCACGCATGTCTTCGGTCCCTTCCCTGGGAAAATCGAGTTACCCCGCGCACCTGCGCGGATCAAGCAATCCTCGCCATGGCGAGCACGAAACGCCGCCGCTTCAGATTGCGGCCGGCAGTTTGCCATGTAGGCGAAACGAGGTCAAGATTAGCTTGTGCTATCATCCGGCGCGGACGCCCCGGTCGACGGCGTCCTGATCCCGCATGAACAGGGCGAACTGAGCCTCGAACAGTTCCCTGGGGATCTCCCAGGCCGGCTGTTCCTCGGTGTGGGCGTTGCAGTGGGCGATCAGCAACCGGTTGAGGAACTTGAACAGGTGCCGCGGCACCCGCAACGTGCGGAAGGTCTCGATCAGGCGATGCTCGCTGACTCCCTCCTCGAACAGCGATTGCAGATTGGGCGTCGCACCGTCGGTGGCGCACGCCTTCACGCGGTCGTTGGCTACGTCGAACAGCGATTCGCCGGACCATTCCAGCGAAGGGATCATGTTCTGCTTGTCGAGTCTGGCCCGCTGATAGAACTCGCGTTCCTCGCGCTCCAAGTACGTCGCCAGTTCAATGGGCAGCAGCAACTTGAAGCCCAGCCCCGGGTGCTTGAGAAACTTGTTGTCCAACAGCGGCCACAAGAAAGCCTTCATCTGTTCGGCGGAGCCGTTGATCAGGTGCGGCTCGTCGACGCGGTCGACTAGCACCAGGATGCCCGAGAAGCCGAGCGTCTTGAGCAGTCCTTGCAGTTTACACACCATCTCGAACCGATCGTCGGTGCGGTCCTTGTTCGGCAGGGGCTGGCTGGCGATCTCGGCGTCGGTGAAATGCATCAGCACTTGCCGCAACGGGTTGGCCTCGTGGTTTCCCACCCGCATGTGGCGGACCACGGCGCGGGCGCGGAACCACCAACGAACGATTCGCACCAGCCGTGGCAGCCAACCGGCCACGGCGATCAGGTAGGGCCACGGCGTGGCCAACCACCGCGGCTCGACGAAAATGCACACTCCCAAAGTCAGCACCAAAACGGCCCAGCCGATGGCAACGTCCCACAGCGACTTGAAGGTGTGGAACTTCAACTTGCGACGCAGGCGATGCCAGCGTCCCTTGTAGGTTTCGGCCGTGGAGCTGTCGTAGCAGGCAGCCAGCAGCAGCAAGTCGCGGGCTTGGTGGCGGTCCAACTCCTCGACGGCGGCCGGATCGACCTCGCCGGCCACGCCACTGGGCTGTTTCACCTCCAGGATGCGATCGACCAGGCTGGTGACCGCCAGCGAGAGGATCGAGTCCATGTGATCCCACAGCTTCCATTCGGAGAGCACGCGATCGGGACGGCGACGGCGGGCGCTGAGCGTCTCGCGGAAGCGGTCCAGGAACGGATTGAAGTCGTCGTAATCGACCGCGAACAGTCGCTTGCCGGGATGCTCACGATTGAAGCGGTCTAAATGCTGCAAGATCTGCAGCCGCATGGCGGTTTTGCCGGCCCCCTTCTCGCCGAACACGATCGACGTGGAAGGCTCTCTCGGATCGCCGTAAATCTTGTCCCAGGCCGGATGGTAGGTCGAGGCGATGCAATGCTCCTTGAACACCGGGTCGGTCTGCGCGTCCTCCTCGGCGAACGGGTTCGTTGCAATCCCGTGATGGTCCAACAGCTTGGTGAGTTTCATGGCATGCCTTGACTAGCGGAAAGTGGCGAGCGGCGCGAAGGCCGCGCGGCGCACTATTTCAGCTTGAGACTGTTGACCATCGACTCGAACGCCTTCTGGTTGGCATGAATCGTGCGCGCCGGGCCGTAGAACTTGACGTAGTAGCTGCCCAACTTGCCGGCGTTGATGACGGCCGCCAACATGCGATAGTTCTCGTATCGGCCGCCGCCGGCGAATGGCGGAGCAACGTAGGTGCCGGAGACGTCAAGGATCTCCACTTCGCTGTCGGCCAGCTTCTTGGTTTCGCTTTTGGCCGCGTCGGCCGCATTGCCGCCGTCGGGCTGACTGAATTGCATGAACCACCGCTGCTTGTTCGCCTCCAGGCCGCCGCTAAGCCCGCCGATGGTAACCCGCCCGTCGGCGTCGTCCCCCTCGGCTTTGGGTGCGGTGAATTCGTAGTCGACAATGCCGCGGAACTTCGGCTCCACCGGGATCCATGTCGCTGGCGAGGTCATCTCCAGCTTGCCATCGGCCAGCGCGACAGTCACGCTCTTGGCTTCATCCGCCGCGGCGACCGTGGCGTGAGCAATTAGAACCGTCGCGGCAAGGAGGGTCGCGGACAGAAGCTGTGGTACCATCTTCATGATATTCTCTTTCTGGGGCTGGGGAGTCCGGCAAGACCCCGCGGGGCACTTAAAACATAGCACGTCGCATACATCAGCTTAGGTCTCGACGCGGGCAGGGGCAATACACGCAGGCCCTTTCCGGCGGCGCAGCCCGTCGTCGGATGCGGTACAGCGCGACCGCCGCAGGGCGGAATCGGCCGCTTGCGCCGTTTCTGCGGCGTTCGGATGCGTGGCTACCCAGCGGCGACGACAGCCGCTAACGATTGATCAGCACCCAGATTAGCACCGGCACCAACGCCGCGGTGGCCAGTACCAACAGAATAATGAACATAATCGTGGCGTTCGCGGTATTCCGTTTGGCGATCAATCGCTGTTGTTCCGGCGAGCGGCCGGAGGGCGTACTGACAAGAGGGGGATAGACCGCCGAATCCCCTTCCGGCGCCGATGGCGGCTGCGGCGGAGCTTCGGCCGCGTTGGTGAAGCGGGCGAAGGAATCGCTGGCCAACTTCCATTCGGGCCAACCCTCTCGCCAAATCAGCGAATCGCTGCCGACGCGCCCTTCATCGAGCCAGCGACGGAACACGTCCCCCGGGGCGGGACCGAACTGCCCGCCCGTCTTGGGCCGCACGTACCACACGGCTTGCGGCGCTTCGTCGATCGGGTCGGCCGGTTGCTGCCGCTGCGCCGAGGAGGGCTGCCCAGCGGGAGCACCCAGCGGC
>JBGTJT010000455.1:0-13320 GCA_041744995.1 Pirellulales bacterium
GACGAGGGCCGCGCTTTGATTTCGCGACTCAAGGCCCGCACCCAATCGAACGCCCCGGTCTTCCACTCGTAGGCGAAGCCGATCAGCAGGATCACGAAGAACAGATTGATCGCCCAGAACAAGAACCAGGTAAACGACTGCGCTTGCTGTTTGAGCAATTGATTGGCGGTGGCGGCATCGGTTACCGTGACTGTCTCGCCCGCCGCATTCACGCGCGTAGGCAACTGCGGGTCGTAGACCCCCAATTCCCGCATTAGGTTGCGACCGCCCGCGGTATACACGGCCGCCCCGTCGCCGTTGCCGGCAACGATCGGAAAGGCGGCGTCGACCAGTTGGGTCTGCTTTCCGAACACCGTAGCCGTGGGAAACAGGAAGGCGACTTCCGCGTCGAAGACCAGAAACACCAAGGCGACGACGTAAAAGCGAAGATCGAATTGCACGAAGGCGCTGCCGATGGTTGGCTCGCCACACTCGTAAATTTCCAGCTTCTCTTTGTGCGGGTTATTCGGTCGCAGAAAGCGGCCGACCAACAGATTGACGCCCAAGAACGCCAATCCAATCAGGGTGAACAGCGCCAGATAGGCGACGATCATGGTCGGGGAAGCCATAGTCCGCTCAACTCCCACAAGGAGACCGGCGCGACGGGTAGTCGCGCGCCGTTGAAGTCAAGCGATCGATTCTAGGGCTTATCGACGCAATTTCAAGCAGTGCCGGGCTACTATTCTGCTCGTCAATTGAGCGATCCGCCCAGGGGCGCTCCGCCCGCCCGGTCGCCGTCGTCGCCGCCGGCGGTGTCGACCATCAGCGGCTGACGGCCGCTGTAACCGGTGTCGAGTTCGTGCCAGTACTGCACCTCCGGCTCATTGAGCTTCCAGCAGAGGTAGACGACGCGATCGTCCATCACCGCGGGAAAATCGACCAAGCCCTCCAGACCGTTTTTCGGCTCGACGCCCAGATCCTTCAATTCTTCGAGATACTCTTGCAGGGTGCGGCTGTCGGTTTGCAATTCCGACTCAATTTGCGCCAGTTCCTCGGAATAAACGTCGCTGCGCGACTTGTCGCGACCGGCCAACAGCACGGCCAGTCGTTCGCGACGGTCGATCACATCCCGCGAAAGCCGCGCCAAGTCGGTGCAAATCGCCCGCACCAACGGCAGCATGGCATTCGCTTCGTCCACAGTGAACAGCCGCTTGAAATCAGTGGGTCGCGCATCCATAGTTGTTGCCCTTCTCGCCGAGTCGTGCTTGCCGTGCCGTGGACGGACTGTGTCAACGGCAAATCATCGATTCCGCCTAGTTCATTATATTTGCTCAGCACCTTTCTGGCCACCGCTTGGTGATAACAAACCAGAAGGATAAGGACCGCACGCGTCTGGATGCGCCGCGCGCGGCGCGGGCGGTTGTCGCTGGGGCTGCTTGCTGTTACTGATTGGGGCCGCCATGCACCGGTTCGGCGATTACTTTCGAATCTGCCACGGCGGTGGGGTTTAAGGTCGACCGCCCCCAGGCGACGTCGACCGGTAGGCGCGAGAAATCGACGATGCAGCCGTCCCGGCTGTAGCAGCTCAAATCGTGCGTGGCGCCCATGAAGATGCAGTCGACCGGACACGGTTCCACGCACAAAGCACAGAACATGCACTTGGAATAGTCGATCGCGAAGCCCGTGATCTTGAAGCCCTTGCCTCCCTCGACCCGCTCCTTGCCAATGTAGATGCAATCCACCGGGCACGCCTTGGCGCACTGGTCGCATGCAATGCACGTAGTCAAGTCGTAACGATGGAAGCCACGATAGCGGGCCGCCACCGGCACCGGCAGTTCCGGATACTCAAAGTGCTGGGTAAACGCTTTGCGATCCGGATCGTAGGTCTTAAACCAAAGCCGCAACGTGACATACATGCCATGCAGCACGGTGAAGACGCCCAAATACAAATTACGAAACCAAGCGACCATGTGAACCCTTTTGTACGGCAGTGCGCGTCACTCTCGTCGGAAGTGACATTCTGTCTCGCTGTGAATTATAGATGGCACGTCATCTGTCGCAACCGCCCGAAAGCAGTTGCTCGCCCCCCGCGTGGCGGACGCTGCCAGCGTCCGCCGCCGATTCGTCTCGAGAGCCGATTTACTCCCAGATAAAGAAAACCCGTTCCTAAACGGCGCTCCGACAAGCTGTCCAGGAGGAGCGTGGCCCAATGCGACGCGGATTGAGCCAATTGGCCACGTCCAGTCCAGCGCCCCATACCGGCATCTACTCAAGCCGCCGGTTGTCGGTCATAAGTGCTTTTCAGTAAATTACTTAGGTTCCATAACCTAAGGCAGACAGATGCCTGCGAGGCAATCTAGGAGGGATGGAGAACCAAGGGTAAATGGAACTCCTGTGCCAATTTTCAAAGAAATTGTCATAAATATCCTTCTATGACGTATCAGTTAGCTTGACTCTGTTCCCCCAGCACGTAGAGTGAAATGAAGGAAATGCATGCGCATTAGGTTCCTTGGCGGGATTCCGTGCAACTTCGCCGGCGTCCGGGGGTGCTGTGTGTGCCGAGAGGTTCAGTCGTCTGAATCTTTCGCGACAACCAATCATGACCTAGGGTTTGTGAGAACGAACCGGCCGTGGTTCGAGTGTCGACAAAGGACCGGAGTGGAACTCTTCGGGCTAGCAGAAGGAATTCCGTACATGTTGGTTCTATCTCGAAAGAAGAATGAGAGCATCGTGATCAATAACGACATTAGCATTGTCGTCGTTGAGATTCGCGGAGACAAGGTACGTCTAGGTGTGGAAGCACCGAAAGAAGTGCCGGTACATCGCCGCGAAGTTTACGAAGCGATTCAACGCAGCGAAGCCGCCAATGCCAAGGCAGGCGAAACCGGACCGGCAGCCGAAGCGTAGGAAACCCGCGCTTTGGGGGCATCGGTACTGTTGAGCATCCCTTATTCTTTGGAATCCGCCTGCTTTCTTTGCCATATCGACGCATCGCGGCGAATTTTTCCGGTCGTCCTGCCTCGTCAATTCCAGCGAACTCGTATATAACGAGTAGTGTCATTAGGTATTGAGCGGCGCTACCACTCTTGACGGATGTTGCGCAAGCTCATTTAATGCGTTTCGCCACAGGGCGAGAAGTCCTGGGCGTGCTTGCCATTGCCGTTTACGGCCCCGTCGTCTAGCCAGGTCTAGGACACCGGCCTTTCACGCCGATAACACGGGTTCGAATCCCGTCGGGGTCATTTCAACAACGTGGCAGATTCATACGACGCCATCCTGGTGGTTTCCTTCGGCGGGCCGGAAGGCCCGCACGAGGTGATGCCGTTTCTTGAAAACGTGCTTCGCGGCAAAAACGTGCCCCGCGAGCGGATGCTCGAAGTGGCCGAGCACTATCAGCACTTCGGCGGCGTCAGTCCGATCAACGAGCAAAACCGCCAGTTGATCGCCGCCATGGAGGCTGAACTCGCCGAACACGGTCCCCACCTGCCAATCTACTGGGGCAACCGCAACTGGCATCCACTGCTGGCCGATACGCTCCGGCAGATGAAAAACGATGGCGTCAAACGAGCGATCGCGCTGTTCACCTCCGCCTACAGTTCCTATTCCGGCTGCCGGCAGTACCGCGAGAACATCGCCGACGCCCGCGCGGAGGTTGGTCCCGAGGCGCCGGTGGTGGACAAATTACGCGTGTTTTTCAACCATCCGGGGTTTATCGAAGCATCGGCCGACCGTCTGGCCGACGCCTTGCGGCAAGTTCCCGCCGAGCGGCGGGCGTCCGCACGGGTGTTGTTCACGGCCCACAGCATCCCGGCGTCGATGGCCGAAAACTGCAATTATGAAAAGCAGCTCGCCGAGACCTGCCGGCTAGTCGCCGACGCGGTCCAGCATGCAAATTACGAGCTGGTGTACCAAAGTCGCAGCGGCCCGCCCCAACAGCCGTGGCTGGAACCGGACGTGTGCGATCGGATTGAGCAACTATCCGCCAGCGCCGAAGTGCGCGACATCGTCATCCACCCGGTCGGCTTTCTCTCCGACCACATGGAAGTGCTCTTCGATCTCGATACCGAAGCCAAGGCCAAGTGCGACGAACTGGGCATCAACATGGTCCGCGCCGCGACTGTTGGAGTGCATCCGCGGTTTGTCACGATGATTCGCGAATTACTGGTGGAGCGAATCAACGGCGCCGATCAACGGCCGGCGTTGGGAATACTGCCGGCCAGCCACGATGTTTGTCCGGTCGATTGCTGTCTCTACACGCCGAGACGACCGGTCTAGGCTATGCTAGCACTTTGCCGTCTCGCCCGTAGCTGAATTCGCCAGAATTCAGGCGCGCCGCATACGGCATCGTCCTCTCGCAACCGTCTGAATTCTGGTGAATTCAGCTACGGGTTGGCATTTCTCGGGTTGGCGATTTCGCCTCTTTCTGCGATCATGCTGCGGCGATTTCATTACCCCATGTCGACCCAACCCGCACGAGGGCAAGGATGTCCGATCGAACCGACTTCGACTCCGCCAGCGAATCCCAACCACTCAAATCCCGTAGCCGGCTGCGCGATCAATGGCGCGCGCGACGGCCGAGCCGATCGATGCAATTGCTCGGCGGCGGGCTGTTCATGCTGGGATTCCTCGCCCTACTGGTCGCCTTCGTGCCGCGCATCTTGGCGCGAACCGACATGCGCCACAGTTGGGTCGCCGACGCCCTGCCGGGCCTGCAAGGAAAGGTAGAGGTCGACGCCCTCGAAGTCGGCTGGTTCACGCCGATTAAACTGGTCGGCCTCAAAATCTACGAGCCAGACGGCAAGCTGATGCTGTCGGCCGAGAGGCTGGCGTTGAACCACGGAATGTGGGCGATGCTCACCGGCGGCGCGGGTAACGCCGAGTACCAAATCGAGCGCCCCATCGTGTACGCAAGGGTGCGTCCCGGCACGAGCAACATCGACGAATACCTGTTGCCGGCGCTTGTCTCCGATGGAGAGTCGGCGCCATTGAAACTAGGCGTCACCAACGGCGAACTCCAGGTTTTCAAGCAACATGGTCTGGTCGCAGCCGCCGAAGCGTTACAAACGCCCGACGTGGTCGCCGAGAATGTCTCGGTCGACCTGCTGCTGGAACAGCCCGGCAGCAACACGAACTCCGCGGCGTTCCACGCGACGGTCCTCGCCGGAACTCCTCGGCCGGGCAAGTTCAACGGTAAATTCGTCTGGCCTTCATCACGAACGAGTCCCGCTGCTGCCGGTCAACCGGCCGCTGGCGGTGGTACCGTCGAGGTGCTGCTTGAGAACGTCGAGGCCGCCGCGCTCGATCCGGCGATCATGCGGTGGTCGAATCTCGACGTCGATCTCGACGGTCCGCTCAACGGCAAGCTGGTCTGCGGCGTCGGTACGCAGCAAGGAATGTCGGTTACCACAATTGAAGGCAACCTCACTGGCGCGAACACCAATCTCAGGGCGCCGGCCTATCTAGGCCCGAACACGGTTCGGCTGGGTCAAACCACGTTGCAATGCGCGATGACGATGCGCGGTTCACGCCTGGAAATTCGTCAAGCGAGTTTCGATTCCGCCGCTGGAGACGTCGCCGCTTCGGGCCGCATCGACTGGAATCTGCTGCGAAACTATCAATGGCCCACGACCGCCGCCGGATGGTACGCGCTGGCCGCCGAGCCGCCTCAAGCCGACGGCATCGAGGAACTGCAATTGCGGGGCCAGTTGGACGTCGCGTTCCTCGGCCAACAGGCGCCAACCGCCTTGTCGCTGCGGGAAGGGGTCGATTTGCAGTCCGGCACAATTGATATTCTACTCACGGTCGCCTCACAGAATACCGGTCGCACCGCCCGCGGCCGGCTGGGCGCGACAGCGCTCAAGGCGGTCGCCGGCGGCAAGCAACTCGTCTGGCAGCAGCCGGTCGAGGTAAATCTCGACGCCAACCAAACCGATCGCGGTATGCAGGTCAAGCGACTGGTACTTCAATCGGATACCGGCGTGCTGGAAGCCAGCGGCACGGTGGAACGGTCGACCGTTGCCGGCAACTTCGACCTCGATCGACTCGTGTCCCAGTCAAGCCAGTTCGTGAATCTCGGCGAGCTGAAGCTAGCTGGGCAACTTGAAGGAACGTTCGACCTGCGGAGAACTGTTCCCGCGACGAATCCACCGCGGCCGGTCGGCTCGGCGTTGCTGAGGGCCCAGGGACAAATGCAGTTGCGCAATCTCGTGGCCGACTTGGGCGCCTGGGGAGTCTTTCGCGAGCCGCGGGCCACGGTCACACTCGACGCCAATGCCGCCACCGAAGGTCCACGGCTGGTTTCCATGGAAAGCCTGGCGGCCGAAGTGCTGGCTGGCGGCGACGACCTCAAGCTCACATTGCAAAAGCCGGTGGCGATGAACACACCGGCGCACTATTGGCCCTGGAGCATTACCTTGAAAGGGCGGCTGTCGAAATGGCGTGAACGCATCCCGCAGCAGTACCTCGGCCGCGAATGGGACGTCGACGGCGACGGCGTCGTGACGGGCATGGTCGCGGCGTCGCGGGCCGGCGTGGCATTCCAGAATCTGCATATCGCGGCCACCGACTTCGTCGTTCGTGGACCGGGAGTCAATGTTCGCGAGCCGCGCATCGATCTCCGCTCGACCGGCAACTGGTCGCTCGAAACCGGCCAGGGACAGATTGCGGCCAGTCAACTCCAAAGCAGCACGCTGGCGATGGCCACCGAGGGACTCCATTTCAACACCCAGGTATGGCAAGCCCGGGGAGCGGTGGGGGCGCGGGGCGATCTGGCACGCTTGCGGAGTTGGTTTGGCCCCCAATCGGCGATCGGCCGTTGGTGGCGCGATCTGCCGACCAGCGGCGAATTCGTCGCTGACGTGACCCTCTCCGAATCGGTCGGCAAGACGCGTTGCCAATGGAATCTGGTGGTGACCAATTTCGCCCTGTTGCAACCGGTTCGTCCGACGCAAAGCGCGATCGGACTGGTCTCGGCGGCCGGGTTCAACACCATGACCATGCAAACCATGTTCACGCAGCCTAAGATCACCTGGACCGGCGTCGCCCGGTACGATGCCAAGACCAAATTGTTCGAGTTGGACCAGAGCAAGCTGCAGTCGCAGTTGGCCAACTTCGACTTTGCCGGAGACATGCAGTTGGCCACCTCGCCGCCGAGCGTCAACGTGGCAGGCAACGCCAGCTACGACTTGGGCCAGCTTGCCACCGCCGCGGGGATTGGAAGTTGGCTGACGCTCACAGGACAGGGGGTCGAGCCATTCTGGGTGAAGGTTGATACCCGCGCCAGCGGAACCGGCGCCACGTCGACCCAGGCGACCGGAGAAGCGGCCATCGCTTTCGGCGGCGGCCAGTGGGTTGGCTTGCCGATCGGACCGGGCAAGGTCCAGGTGCAGTTGACCGCCGACGGAATCACGATTCCGACGTTTGAAACCACCCTCAGTGAAGGTCGAGTTCGTCTCGGCGGCAAGATACCCCTTTATTCCGACGGCCCGCTGCACCTGCAAGCGACGCCGGGGCGCGTGGCCGAGAATGTTCGTCTCACACCGGAGGCATGCCGCGGCTGGTTCATGTACTTCGCGCCGATCGTGGCCGAAACCGCGCAAGCGGAAGGCCGGATTACCTTGCAGTTGGATCGCGGCATTGTTCCGCTGGGCGAGCCAAAGGCATCTGATTTCGTCGGCACGCTCGGCGTCAGTCAGGGGCAGGTGCGTCCTGGGCCGTTGGCCTGGCAGTTGATCGTCTTGGGTCGCCAGTTGGAAGCCATTGCACAGCGGCGACCGCTGGACGCCTTGGACCCGCAGGCAACCAACGACGTGGCGCTCAATATCCCGCCGCAGAATCTTCGGTTCCGCGTGGCGCAGCAGCGAGTGTGGCACGACTCGATGGTGGTGACCATTGGGGACGTGACCGTGCGAACGACCGGCTCGGTCGGTTTCGATCAGACGCTCGACATGGTCGCCGAGATGCCGATCCTCGCCAAATGGGTCGAGCGGGATCGCGCGGCCAGTTCGCTCGCCGGACAGGTAGTGCGCATTCCCATCCGGGGCACCGTCTCGCAGCCGCAGATCGACAACCAAATGCTGCAACGGTTGGCCGGGCAAATGACGGCCAACGCCGCCAACACGATCATCAATCAAGAGCTGCAGCGGCAGTTCGATCGATTGTTGCCCCGGTAGGTCGGCCGTTCCCGGCCGACCAACGAACGCTGGACGTTGCTTCCGCAAGTCGTCTGAAGTGATTTGCCGCTGCGGGCGATGCCGGCTCTTTTTTGGTCAGGCAGGAATGCCTGACCTACTCAGGAATGCCTGACCTACTGCTTTGCCGTTGACCCTTTCGCGGGCGTTTGATATTTACGCCAGCCGATGGTTACCCCCGACAGGGCGACCAATGGCGTTGTCTGCTCGGCGTAGATGCCATCGGTCCCTGTACTATTGCGAATTGATCATGCTAGCACCCGCGAAGATACCTACTGGTCCGCCGCACCGCGTCGGCGTCGGAACCGCCTGGGCGGCATCGATTGTTGCTATCCTGCTCACCGCCTCCGGGTGCCATACCTCGGGCATCAAGGCGCGGGAACTTCCGCCCGAATTGCGAGCGACCGGAGTATTCAGCGCACAGCACTTGGATCTGTCTCGGTTCGCTCAAGGCAATCTCAAGAACGAAATCGTTTATCCGGGCGATACAATCATGTTGAGCATCTCCACGGGACTGGAAGATCGCGACGCCCCGCGGTACATGCTGCGGGTCGACGAGGAAGGCGCG
This sequence comes from Pirellulales bacterium, assembly GCA_041744995.1. Classification (GTDB taxonomy): domain Bacteria; phylum Planctomycetota; class Planctomycetia; order Pirellulales; family UBA7805; genus JBBDLY01. Next base: position 8,737 of record JBGTJT010000455.1, read on the forward strand.
GTCAATGTGCCGTTGGTTGGCCACGTGCGGGTGGCCGGACTAGAACTGACCGCCGCGGAGAGCCTGATACGCGAGGCGAGCGTAGTGCGCGGCATCTATCGCAATCCGCAGGTTGCGGTGGCGATCGATCGTCGCCGCTCCAACAAAGTGACAATCCTCGGCGCGGTGGCGAAGGAAGGCACCTACGAACTTCCTTCCAACAAAAGCGATCTCGTCTCGGCAATCGTGGCCGCCGGCGGCCTGACCACCGAGTCGAGCACTCTGGTGGAGATTCGCCGTCCGCCCGATTCGCCGCTGGCCGCCGCCGGTGGTGCGATCGGCCTGGTGAGCTACGAATCGGGGCAACCCAATGCGATGCTCGACCGCTTCGATCTGAAGGAACCGCGCGATCTCGATCCACGGCGGCTGAACATCGAGGACGGCGCCACGGTGATGGTCATGCGTCGGCCGAAGCAAGCGATCCAAGTGATGGGTCTGGTCCGCAAACCGGGACAATTCGAGTTGGAGCCGGATCAAGACGTGCGGCTGTTGGACGCCCTCGCGTTGGCGGGCGGCCTATCGACCGAGATCGCCAACCGAGTGATCGTCGTTCGCAACCAGGACGACGGGGCGGAATCGATTGTGATCCAGGCGACCGTCCGCGGAGCGAAAAAAGACCATCTGGAGAACATCGTGCTGGCGCCGGGAGACGTGGTCAGCGTCGAGGAGACGCCGGTCACGTTCCTGGTGGGCGAACTCCAAAAATACGTACGCTTCGGAATCAGCGCGTCGACGGGACTCAACTTCTTCTAGTAGGTGGGGATTGGATGAGCGAACTGGCCTCGGAAGGGCACCTGGAGGAGACGGACGGGCAAACGACGCACGTCGTGCATGCGGCGCTGCGCTTCGCCAAGGTCGTGTGGCGGCGGCGCATCTATCTCTTCGCGGCGATGGCCGCGGCGTTGATGCTCGGTATGTTCTACTACGGCACGGCCGACCGCGTTTACCAGGCTTCCGCCTCGGTGCTCGTGATGCAAACCGGCGCGGACGTGATGAATCCCAACCTCTCGCCCGACGTCTCCCGCAACGGGCTGATTCCGACTTACGAACGGCTGTTCGCCAGCGACGTCGTTCTCAACGGTGCCTTGCGCCTATTGGCGAAAATGCCGCCGGAAGCCCGCACCGACCTGGTCCGCGTTCCCCAGCAACGGCACGTCGAGGTGCTGCGGAAGAATCTCACTGCCAGTGGGGTGCGCAATACCAACGTGATCGAAATCAGCTATCGCTCGAGTTCGCCCGAAGCGGCCGCCGCGATCGTTAGCGCCGTGGTTGAGTCGTATCTGGAGTTCATGGCCCGCAATCACAAGAATTTGTCGGTCGAGATTCTCACGATCCTGGAAAACGAGCATCGTCAGATCGACGAGAAGTTTCGGCTCAAGGAGCGCGAACTGGCCTCGGCCCGTTCGCGCGTTGGCGATTTGGGTCTCCGCGAGGATACCCGCGAGGTGCATCCCACGATCGCCCGCGCCTTGAACGTGAATCGCAAACTGATGGAGGTGCAGACCGAGCGTCTGCAGTTGGAGGCGTCGCTGGCGGCCATCGCGGAAACATCGCGGCGCGGCGGCGACTTGCAGCAACATTTGATGGCGATGGAACCGTACCTGGGCCAGGATGTGCTCCGCTCGGCGATGGGCATCAACCCCGCCGACCAGCGGCTCGTTCCGGAATTGGAATCGAAGCTGCTCGAGGCGCAGGCCAAACGCGACACACTGCTGGCGCACTACGGAGAGAATCATCCCAAGGTGCAAGAGCTAAAGCAGCAAATCGCCAATACGCAACAGTATTTGGTATCGTTTCAAGCGAACGCCTCCCGGCGGTTTGCCAACGTCGATCGCGAACAGATGGTCGCTCAGTTGCAACGCCTGGTCGGTGAGAAGCTGATCGGCGCTCGCAGTTACGAACAGGAGCTGGCCACCCGTTATCAAGAACTGGAGCGAGAAGCGATTGACTTGAACGATCGGCTGACCGAGGTCACCCTGCTCGAAAGCGACTTGAATCGATTGAGCCAATTGCGCGAGACGCTGTTGTCACGGATGGCGAATATCGACTTTCGCCAGGACCAGGCGGACGTTCGCATCACAGTGGTCAGCGATCCCAAGGTCGATCACCGGCCGGTCGCGCCTAAGTTGCCGCTGGTGCTCTTTCTTTCGCTGGTACTCGGCTGCGGTTCGGGCGCAGGCATCATTTACGTGCTCGATCTGTTGGACGATCGCTTCCGTTCGCCGGAAGAAATTCGCTCGCAACTCGACACCCAGGTGTTGGCCGTCATTCGTCCGTTGCCGCCGACCGACGCGCTCGGCGCGGCCGCGGTGCAAGTGTTCTCCAATCCCAGCGCGGTGGAAAGCGAGGCGTTCCGCACGCTCCGCACCACGCTGGCCTTTTCCGGATACGAACGCGATCGACTGCTGATCACCAGCGCCGAGCCGAGCGACGGCAAGACGACCGTGGTTACCAATCTCGCGGCCTCATTCGCCCAAGCGGGCAAGCGCACCCTGTTAATCGACGCCGACATGCGGAAGCCGGGACTCACCAAAATGTTCTCGCTGCGGGGAACGGCTGGTCTTTCCGATCTATTGCGGAGCGACGAGCCGATCGCCCCGTTGGCGGAAGAGCGGATTCATGCCTCGGGGATCGACAACGTCGACATCTTGCCCTGCGGGCCGAAGCCGGCCGGACCGTCCGAACTGCTCAGCGGCGCGCGGTTCGAGGAACTGCTGGCCTGGGCGGAAACGCGCTACGACCAAGTATTAATCGACACGCCGCCGATCCTAGCGGCCAGCGACGCGGCGATTGCCAGTCGCGGGACCGACGGCGTGGTCCTGGTCGTGCAGCCTTCCAAGAACCATCGCCGCCTGGTGATTCGCGCCGTCGATGAAATGCGGTCGCTGAATGTCCGGCTGCTGGGCGTGGTCGCCAATCGAGTCGGCAGCGACTCGGACGACGGCTACGGCGGCTACGGATATGGCTACGGCTATGGCTACGGATACGGCTACGGCGACGACGAACCGATTGCGATGGCCGACGACGATTCGCTCGATGACGACGCGACCCCTTCCCCATCTCGACATGCCGCCTAAGCCATGCCAGCCAAACAGACTCACAAGTCGTCTGCGATCGACGCCTGGCGGCGATTTGCCGAACTCGATACCCACGCCTTGCTCGCGCACCTGGCGGATGCCGGAATCGTCGCCATACTGCTGATTGCCCCGCTGTTCATGGGGGGTCGCGACGAGCGGGGGGCGTTGGTCTATGTCATGGCCGTGATGGCGACCATCGTCGCCTATTGCGCAAGTCAGGCATTGGCGCCCGCCAAGGCGCGACGCACCTGGCGGCGAACAGCGGTAGACTATCTGTTGCTGGCCGGCTTGCTGTTGATGTGCTTGCAACTGGTTCCCGTTGATTCCTCGCTGCTGGCGAGGCTCTCGCCGAGTATCGCGAACTATCTGCCGTTGTGGACCGGCGCCGGAGACGACGCCGCGAGATTGGCGGAGTGGAAGCACTTTAGTTTGACGCCGCAAGCCACCCGGGCCGGCGCGGCAATCTATCTGGCCCACGCCTTATTCTTCTTGCTGCTGGTTCAGCGACTGCGAACCCGCGACGACGTCATTCGCTGCTTCCAACTGTTGGCCCTCGGCTGCGTGGGGTTCGCGGTGCTTGGCTTGCTCCAGTTTCTGGCCGGCAACGGCGAGTTTCTGTGGGTGTACGAGCATCCTTATCGCAACACGCACGACGCCGTGAAGGGGCCGTTTATCAATCAGAACCACTTCGCCCACTTGCTGGCGCTGGGGATCGGCCCCTGCATCTGGTGGCTGCAGCATTCGTTGAACTCGGCCGGTCGCGGCGCACCGTCCACGTCGGGGAATCGCGCCTCGGCACGCGGCCACGGCAAGCCCGCGCAACGTCGTCGCGGGGGCTGGTCCGGTTCTGACTTTGGCTCAGGCAGGACGATGATCGACGCCGACTCGCGGCTGGCATTGTTACTGATGCTCGGCTTGGCGATGGTCGCCCTGGCCGGCTTATTGACTTTCTCTCGCGGCGGGGCGATCGCGTTGGTCGTGGCGGCCGCCGTCGCCGTTGGGCTGTATTATTGGAAGTCGATGCTGAATCTCCGCTATGCGGCCGCACTCGCCGTGTCGGGCGCCTTGGTCGTGCTCGCCCTCGCTGTGTTCGGCGGCGATATTCTCAGCAGCGAATTCGCCTCCATCCAGTCGGGCGACATCGACCAGATCGACAGCCAGTCGATTCGCCGCGACTTGTGGGCGGCCGATCTCGCGGTCTCTTCGAACTTCCTGCTCACCGGCACCGGGGTCGGCAGCCATGCGGAAGTTTATCTGCTGGAATTCGACCGTTACAGCAATTCCTACTATTCACATGCCGAAAGCGGCTACGTTCAGTTGCTGCTGGAGTGCGGCCTGCCGGGAATCGCGCTGTTGCTATGCGGTTTCTGCGTCGGCGGATATTGGGCGATTACGGCAATCCGCGCCGCGGACCGCCCATCCCAGGCCCTGGCCATCGCCGCCATCGCCGGGCTGCTCGCCAGCCTGC
>JBGTJT010000456.1:0-20959 GCA_041744995.1 Pirellulales bacterium
GCGGGCGCTACGGTCGTCTCCGAGCCGCGGCGCGGCGATGGTGCCGCCTGCCTGCGAGGATTGTCGGAAATCGAACGGGAAATCGTCGCGGGCAAGAGGCCGCCGACAATCGTGGTGTTCCTCGACGCCGACTACAGCGACCATCCCGAAGTCTTGCCCCGGTTGGTCGAGCCGATCGTGGCGGGCGAGGCGGACTTCGTGCTTGGCTCCCGACTGCTGGGCAAGCGAGAGCCGGGCGCAATGCCGCCGCAAAGCGTCTACGGCAATCGCCTTGCCTGTTTCCTAATGCGACTCTTGTTTGGCGTCCGGTATACCGATCTGGGACCATTCCGTGCGATCGAATACGGCAGCCTGCAAGCGTTGGAGATGGCCGACCAGAACTTCGGCTGGACCATTGAAATGCAAGTCAAGGCGGCCGTGGCGGGGTTGCGGCATCTGGAGATCCCCGTTCCCTATCGAAAGCGGATCGGCGCCAGCAAGATCAGCGGTACCCTCAAGGGAACGATTCAGGCTGGCACCAAGATTCTCTATACCGTCGCCAAGTATGGGTACCGAGTCTTGATCTTGAGACGGCCGCGTCCCGTCGTCGATCGCTGCGGCGACTCAAAGCTTTCCAGCAGGACGGCGGCGTGACGAAGACGGATTCTGTTACACCAGCGCGCGGTGATGCGATGAAGCCATCGCCTGGCATCGCTCCTCTCCGTTGGCTCACCCTGTGCGGCGCCGGCTCCGCTTGTTTGTATGGAGCCGTTACCTATCTGAGCTGGCGTTTCGACTACGGCAGCCCGACGCAGCAGCGCCCGATACTTGCCGTGCTCGCGGTGTTCGCCGTGTTGTTCTTGATCTACCTGGCGGCGATTCGTTTTGCGCGGCAAGCTCGCCAGGGTTGGAACTTGCTAGCGGTGATCATCGGTTGCGCCGTTGTGTTTCGGGTGGTGGTTCTCTTCTCGTTGCCGATCCAGGAAGTTGACATTTATCGTTACTTGTGGGACGGCGCCGTGGTCAACGCCGACGTCGATCCATTTGCCTACAGCCCCCAGCAGGTCCGCGAAGCGGATGCGACGACTGCCGACGGCGACCTGCGGCGTTTGGTTGCCTTGCGCGAAGGCCAGCCGCCGCTGGCTGAGATCATTAACCGGGTTCATTATGGCGAACTGACGACGATTTACCCGCCTGTGAGCCAGGCCGCGTTTGCGGTCGCAGTGGCGGTCACTCCCCGCGAAGCGTCCGTGCTGACTCGCGTCCGGGCGATGAAAGCCTCGTTGATTCTGTTCGATCTAGCGACCTTGCTGTTGGTCGTTCGACTACTGCGCTTCTGCCGGCAGCCGATTGGGCTGAGCTTGATCTACGGCTGGTGTCCGCTGCTGATGAAGGAAGTGGCCAACAGCGGGCACTTGGATGCCGTGGCTGTATTTTTCACCACGCTGGCAATTCTTCTGGTGGTTCGGTTCTGCCTGGGTCATTTCTATGAGTCGGCAAAGCCGAGCATCCGTCACGGTTGGTCTGGCGGCCTATTGACGGCGGTCGTGCTGGCCGTCGCTGTCGGTGCCAAGCTGTATCCGGTTGTGCTTGCGCCGCTCGTACTGCTGACTTTGAGGAGGCGATTGGGATGGCGGCGTTGCCTTGCGTCCGCACTGGTGTTCCTTATGGCCACCGCAGCCTTGGCATGGCCGATGCTGCCGCAGGGCTCCACCGAGAATGCGGTGCTCGACGACACCATTGCCGAGGCCGCACCTCCACCCGGTGACCCCAAGTCGGGGATAGCCACGTTTCTAAGGCGCTGGGAAATGAACGATTTTCTTTTCTTGCTGGTCGTGGAAAACCTGAAGCCCACTGCCCACCTGAACCCCGATCAGATCGCCTGGTTTTCCGTGCTCCCCGAGGGCCTCCGCCGGTCGCTCATGAACGTTGTGACCTGCTTGGGCGTTTCCCTGGCTGAAGCACCGTTCCTTGTGGCCCGTGCCGCAACCGGCGGGGTCTTCGTCCTGGTCGCCCTGATGTTGGCCTTCCGCGGATCGCGCGATGCTGATCCGGCTCGATTCTGCGAGGCGGCGTTTCTCACGCTGGCGTGGTTCTGGCTGCTGAGTCCCACGCAAAACCCCTGGTACTGGACTTGGGCCTTACCGCTGCTGCCGTTTGCCAAAGGAAGGGCCTGGCTGGCCGTCAGCGGGCTGGTGTTGCTGTACTACTTGCGGTTCTGGTTCAGCTACCAGTGGCCTGCGACGCCCGTGCCGAACACGCCTTATGTGGGTGCCACGTTTTTCGACTTCGTCATCACTTGGATAGAGTATGCACCCTGGTTCGTCTGGCTGGCCGTAGCCGCCGTGCTGCGCAGCCATCGCCGCAATCACGCCGGCTGAAGGCCCGCGAAGTGTCAGCTTCGCGGCAGTGTGTTACCATTACTTTTACTGAGCGTCCCTAACCCGGCATCCGAGCGGGCGAGAGACGCATCTTAGGGCGCGGCGCACCGGGCGGACTCCTATTTACGCTGTGTGCCAGCCGCTGTGGGTCGGTCAAGATGACCTTGCGGCGGGCTCCGTCGACACTTCCTTCGGCCTTCAACTGGCCCAGGATCACCGTGACGGTTTCCCGGGTGCTGCCAATGACGTTGGCCAATTCCTGGTGCGAAAGTTTCACCCGCAGCCGTATTCCCTCGCTGGTATGCGAACCGAACTGCTCCGCCAGATCGAGCAGCAAATGGATCAGCCGTTCGCGATTCGGCAGAAATAATAGATTCTTCAGCCGCCGCTCGATGCGATGCCGGCGAAACCCTATCAGTTTCGTAACTCCAAAAGCGATATCGGGGTGCTGGGCGATGAGTGATTGCACTTCCTCGACCGGGATCATCAGGACGGTCGAACGCTCGATCGCCTCGACGTATTCGTCGTGCTCCTGCCCTGCGAAGATCGCCGCCTCACCAAACAGCTCCCCAGGCTCGATAAACGCCAAGATCGACTGTTTGCCGTCGGCCGTGAGATGGCAGACCTTGACCATCCCTTCCGCCAGCATATAGACGCAGTCCGCCTTGGTCGACGGCAGGTAAATCGGACTGCGGGCGGCAAAAGTCCGACAGCGGCTGCGCGATTCGACCTTCTCGATCTGATCGTGAGAGAGTCGACTAAACAACTCACACGACTTGAGGTGCCACAGCTTCTCTGCCATGCGGATTCCTTACCTCTTACGGGACTTCGGTGCGCCTGACAAGCGGCCAGACCAGCGCTGGTTCGGCTCCACAGCGAGGACGAACACGCCGCTTCTTCCTTACAGCCAAGTTCCAGTCTTTCCGCTTGGTTAACTAACGGTTTGCATTTGCCGCCGGCGGTTGCGCATACTTGGCGGGATTCGACAGGAACATCCTTTTCTGCTCGTCCCCAGGAAACCAATAGCGTAATCCACGATAGACCACGGAGAACTCTGGTTTGCCGGGAATCGTCTGGTTGAGTTCCACCCGACAAACAGAACACTGGCCGCCGAACGCGACGTCGGCATCCGTGTACTTCCTCCAGTTGGTCATGAACTCCTGCTTCAACTCGTCGTTAGGGAACATGTAGAGCCGCTGATTTAGCAATGCGGTGTGCTCGACGGTACCCGGGCTGCGCTGTCCCATGTTGAGGTAGCAGACGGTGCAATCTCCGCCCAGGGCGGGCACGTATTTCTCCGGATTGGCCAAGAACATGTCGCGTTGCTCCGCACCCGGAAACAGATAGGTCTTGCCATCATAGGTGGCTTGAAACTGGGGATTTCCCCGGATCCACTGTTTCATGTCTATCACACACACGGGGCAAAAGCCACTCATCGCAATCGGCCCCTGCGCAGCCGGGGCGCGTTGGCCGCTGCCGGCCGGAGCACGGCTACCGCTGGCGGGATTGCGGGTTCCCGATTGCGATTCGGCCGTCCCGGGCAAACACACGGCGACTACTAAAGCCACCGCCACGACGGCCAGCATCGATTGCACGGCCTGTTTACGAGTCAGCAACATGTTCTACTCTCCTGTTCGCGGTCGGATTCACTGGAAAACAATACTCTGGCATGGGGGACGTGCCCAATCAGAGATCCTTACAGAAATCTCTGATCAATTTTCTCAGTGCCGGAAGGCGCATTCGTCGATTATGCCCTACGTTCACACGGACGAAGGTATGGCATTTCACATTCGGCCCCAGAAGCACCCGAGTGAATCCATTAGGTTGCCGAGGAACGGTACCCCACTTCACAATGCCGATCGGCAGGAATTGTCGATCTCAAGCAACAGGATTGTCTTCCACTCGGCCCACCGCACACGAGGATCTATGATGCCCCGACTCTACCGCCTGATCTGTGTCACAGCCGGTTTGCTGGCAATATTCGCCTCCGGCTGCAATTCCGGACTGCAATTCGTGAAACGGCAACCGCAGCCTGTCAGCAGCACGCCGATTCTCCCCTCGCAAGTCGCGACACCGACCTTCCCGCTGCCGCCGGCCGACGACACGTATAACGCTCGGCAGGTTGCCTTGGAGAGCCTGGAATCCAAGCGGGCGATCGACGTAAGGCGATCTCGCAATGAAAGCTGTAGCTTCGGGTGACGGCACTGAATTTTGCGCATCGTGAATGCGCGATCGAGTTCCACGCCCCAGTGACTTTGAGGCGTTGGTCATCATGACATGGCGGCTTGGCGGTTTTACCGGCCAGACGCTATCGCCGATACTCGCACACTGCGCCGGCCTGGTCGTCGCTCAGGCTTGCGTCGGCACGGAAAGCCTCAGCGTTGCGATTCCCTTGGCGATGGTCAGCACGGTCAGCGTCGACGAGCCATTGAACGACACGCTCTTTCCGCTCTCGCATCGCACAACCAGCATGCATTGCCCTCCCTGCGGAAATAGAAAATAGCGAGATCCTTTGCTTTGGACGCTCGCGAGTTGCGCGTTCGCCGTCGCGTTGTCCCGGCTGCCTGTGCGATAAGAGACGCCAAGTTTCACCTCGCAACGATCAACCCCGAGCACGGTGACCGAGAGGTCGCTTGCAAGGGAAACCTGGTCTCCGCTTTTCCGGTCTTCAATGGACATTTCGCGGCCTCCATGTGGGTCGGATCGTTGCACAAGAAATGCACATCCGTGGCATTTCTCGCATTAGAGTCCAGCGAAGAACCGTCGTCGGTGAATCCGACCACGAAGCACCAAACAGCCTCGACGCAATCCGAAGGCGACGCGTAAAAGGCGTGGTCGGGCGGCGGTGCCAGCGGCGGATGCACCTCACGCCTGGTGGGAATCGACGACGCGCTGGATCCGTTCGCGGGATTCCTCGGGAAGCGTGATCTCCTGCTCAGCCGAATCTTGCTCGATCTCGGCCGCCCGCTGGTGCGCTTCGTCGTGAATCCGTAACAGCGTTTTCCGGAATCCCCAGCAAACCCCGCACATGCACAGGTGCATCCAAAGATTCAGTCGCTTCCACACCGACAGTTCGTGGTCCAGCGATTCGGAGACGAGTTGGGAGACTTCTTTGCAACTGAGCATGGCGGTGAATTTCCCGGTTAGCTGCTTTCCTGGTGCCAGCGGCTCTTCATGCACGTCGCCAGCCGCAGACGAGCGCGGTGCAGCAATACCCATAGATTGGACGGGGTGATCTCCAAATCCTTACAGATTTCTTCCGTACTCGCATCTTCCATTTCCCGGAGGACAAACACATCCGACTGGCGGGCGGGCAGCGTTTGCAGGCAACCACGAAGGATTTGCCAAAACTCCTCGCATTCCAGCGTATCGAGCGGATGACGCATTATGGATCGCAACTCCGGCTTCCAATTCCCCTTGCGGTCAAAAAACACCTCCGAGGGATCGCCGCCGTCATCTTCGGCCAGCGAACTGGTGCGATTGCGCTGCCGGATGAAGTCGACGATCTTGCGCTTCAGAATTCCCAGCAGCCAGCCTTGCTCCGACCCCGTCCCAGCGAATTGATCGCAGTGTTCCAGCGCCGCCAGGAACGTTTGTTGCACGACTTCCTCGGAAGCCTCGCCGTCCCGCAGCCGCGACAGTGCGTAGCGGTAAAGATAATCGCCATATCGGTCGACCCATTTGGAAGGGTCCAGCGAGGACTGGGCGTCTGATTGTGACCGAGGTTCCATTGGCTACTCAACACGGTGAAATGTGTATTCCGCTAGAGTGTAGCACGATTTGCACCATTATTGTGGATGCCGCTTGGAACACCAGTCAATGGGACAAAGCCCGATACAGTCAAAACCCCTAGATGCCAAGCGTCCGCCCAACTGACATCAGCAGTTGCCAGCTGAGGATATTGCCATCTCAGCTAATCCATGCTCAAAGAACCGCAGCAGAGGGCGGTTTGCTAATGGCAATTAGCTGAACCAATGCGGCGAACGAAAGTTCCTGCCCTGGAGCACCAACCTGCCTCGGAAGGCATCGACCGACGCGCTTTGCGGTGCGAAGGTACATCGACTCGTGTCGTCAGATTGACAGCAATGGGCACTCGATACTGACCGCCGTTGCAATGCTCGCCAGCTGCACAAGGACGAACCCGACCGAGGCATTCCTGGGGCGGCGGACAATGTCTCGCCCAGTCACCTGTGTACCTCGCCTCAAGGCAAATGCAGGGAAAGGCTGTGAGCATCGACTGCTTGAGCCAGGCCAAGAAGTGGTGTCAATCAACGGCCAACAAGATCACCGCGAGCGACTTGGCGGCATGCCGCGGTATTACTATCGAGAAGCGACAGATCCCCGCAGAATTTGCACAAATCGTTACGCGACAATTACTGGAATCGCACCGACAGCCCGGTGCCCAGGAAGTAGTCGTCGGCGGCATCGTTCAAGCCGACGCCTGCGCGGATGTCCCATTGCACGTTGTTGCTGAGCAGGTACGTGAAGCCGCCGTTGAAATAGTGCTCAGGCTTGGCGGTGTCGGCGCTGTGGGGAAAGAAGGCGAACCACTCGGCGTAGGCGCCGACTTCATCGGTCAGGCTGGCGGCGACCGTCCAGGACTGAGCCCACTCGGTGTAAGCCTCGTCAGCTCCGTCGTCGATCGCGCGGTTGAACTGCGTGCTGCCGGCGGTCGACAGGCGATCGGTCAGTTCCCAACTATACACCCAGTTGAGTCCTGGCAGGACTTCGTCGGCACTGAAGGCGTCCGCGCCGGTGGGCACGGTAGTCTGAGGTATTAGTGCCATCTCCGGCAGCCAGTCGCACTGCGGAGTCAATGCGATCTTGAAGCCCAGGTAAAGGTCTTCTGCGCCGTCGTTAGTCAGTCCCGCGACCGACTCCACCCCGAAGTTCCAACCGACCCGCAACTCGAGCCATTCGGCCAGGATACCATAACGAAACAGCACCTCCGGAAAAGAATGGCTGCCCGTCGTGGTACCGGCCGTTGTATCCTCGGTGAATGTGTAACCCATTTCAACCTGCAGTACGCGGCGGCCCACGGTGACGCTGCTTTCGGTAAAGTCGGGCCGGTCGGTGACTAAAGATTCGCTCAGATCGGGGCCGCCGATGCACTCAGGATGGCCGCACCACAAAAGCAGTGTTCCACAGCCGCATGTCTTGCGGCATGGTGCATCGGAACCGCAATCGAAATCGCAAGGACAACCGTCGTTGACCGCGTCGACGACGTGACCGGCGCACCAGTCGGTGCCGCATTGAGCAGAAGCATGATGTCCCAAGAGGAACAGCAGCAGGGCAGTGCCGCAACCGAGTAGAAGACGGAACATGTTCTTGAATCCGTTTGGGAAGTTCAAGTGGCGGGATCTGTTGTAGGTATCGACTTGCAGCAGGATTTTGATTAACCAAAATCTAATGGCTGGGGGGCTTCGATCCTGACTGGCGACCTTACCGTAGCGACTAGGAGCCGTGGCCACGTTTAGCCAGAATACTCTGTGAGCAATCTGCTGCGAGTTCGTAAGTCAATCCACGAACTGCGGTTAGCCTTCGCCAGTCGAACTCTACTTTTGCCCCACCTGTAAGCCTAGGTGCCGTGAGCGGGATGTCAGGCCCACGGCATCGAGACAACATGAACATCGGCCTCGGCATGGCTGTCTACTCCAAGCATTCTTTGGCCAGCGCCTGATCGGCTTCTGGATACGCAATCGGCGAATTATCCGCCGAAGGCATAAAGCCACCACGAACTTGCTTGCTTCGCCCACATGCCCGAGACTCCTCCAACTGCGTAAGGACGAACCGACATTTGCACTTGGCCAGTGTCAGGATTTCGACCGGTCGCCAACCTTACATCGGCTGTTCTCTGAGCGACGATGGTCGTCGAGGACGTGGGCGAAGATTATGACTGGTTTTTCCACCCCCCGCTGTGCGTTGCGGGCTGACCCCTGCCGGGCTTGGAGGACATCGCCACTGTCATCTCGGAGCGAAATGGTAATCTGGCGTGCATGTTGGTCGATTCCAAGGTAGAACATAATCGTGGTTCTCCTGTGGAAAAAATGGTGGAACAGCTTACCACCGGGATAGAGAAACCACTTCTGTCTGGCAAGAATCACTTTCATAGATATCAAAGGGGTCTTGCCAGTCACGCAAAGTCGATGGTGTTTAGCCCATTTCCATACCTTGTGTCGCAGCGCCCCCATGAAGGCTGACCGGATGAAACCGACCGCAACCCCGCTCAGCGACATCGAGCGCATCCATTTGTTCTTTGGCGATCCAGTCAATATGCCGAACATGCTGGTCGCCAGTGAAGATACACGATACGTTTGGCAGCAAATGTCTTGCTATCAACAAACCGTGCAAGTTCCGCGGCACGGTAGCATCTACGAACTGCCGGAGAGGACGGATGCGGCCATCGGGGGAATCAGCGTCGCATTCAGTGACGGAACACGGACCAACGTCGATGCGTATTGTGAAAAGTCGACACTGGACGCGCTGCTTGTGCTTCAAGAAGGCGATATCGTCTTCGAGCGATACAACACCATGCGTCCCTTCGACAAGCACAACTGGTTCTCCTGTAGTAAGACGCTGGTCGGCACGTCCATCGCGCTATTGGAAGATGCGGGAAGGATCGACATCTCGCAATCGGTTGGCCACTACGTTCCAGAACTGGCAGGCTCCGAATGGGATCGGGTCACGATTGAGGAAACACTCGACATGGCCACGGGGCTCGATGCCACAGAACACGAAGTACCGGACGCACGCACCAATCCTGCTCGCGGCTGGTTCCAGTGGGCCGCGAGCATCGGGTGGTTTGCAGACGAAGCACGGAGGAATCTGTCCCCATTTGAAGTGCTTCGAACCATGCAGCGCACCAAGCCGGGCCACACCGCCTTCGAGTACAACTCGATCAATACCTATGTCCTACAGGTGATCGTCGAGAACATCTCGGAGATGCCGATTAGCGAATTCGTCGGCAGTCGTGTGTGGCGCAGAATCGGCGCACAAAATGACGGCTATTTGGGCGTAAACCGACAGGGCCGTGCCAACGCGTTTGGCTTCATGAACTCTACGCTCCGTGATTTGGGGCGTTACGGAATGATCTTTACTCCGAGTGGCAGCAAGATTAGCGACGAGCCGATTGTGCCGGCATCGGTTGTCCAGAAGTTCCAGACCGGTTTGCGTCCGAACATGTATCCCCACGGCATGATGGGACGCGGCTTCCAGCAGGCATTCTACAGAGATCCGGGACTGTCGAACCGGTATCAGTGGGACGCGGTGTTTCCGGACGGCGACTTCTTCAAGGCGGGGCTGGGAGGTCAAGGGCTGTATGTCTCCCCCGCCCGCGATCTGGTCGTCGTTTTCTTCGGCACCGGCACGATGCAAGACGAGCACCACACCGCGGCGCTGGCGCGGACGGTCGCGCAGACGTGCGGCAATCGCTGGCCGGCCGCTGACGCTAGTCGCGTTTGCTAGGGGCAGGAAGCCCGTGCTGGCGACGGCTCAGTACAGACTTCCATTGCACTGAGCCGCGCGTCCGGGGTGCGGGCAGCTTGACCCGCATTTCCTGCTACCAACCCGAGTTTTAACGGCAAGATAGGAGTCTCGCGTGCCGGTTGGGAAACTCTCCGGGTGTTGGTTGTAGTGCGGCTAGGCTCCGGGGCGAATCCTGTAGCATCAAAAGCCAACCAACAATTGACTGCAACCAGCAGGCAACGGGTAAGTCGGCGCATCGTTTATACTTTTCCATCCACCGGGTTCCACAAATTTTCCAATCGCGCAAACCACTCCATTACAATAACTTAGGGCGGACAAGCTGCTTTACTGTCAGGAATTGTCGAAATTCTGGTCGCAGTATCGCCTCCCGGTGACGTTCTACTACTACTTCGCGAAGTAGTGCCCATGCACAGCCTCCATCCTGTTCGGTCAGCCATGCTGCCACGTGAAACCTTTGTCGAGCTGATCCAGCAACATCGGGGGCAGTTGTTCGGGTATATCTATGCGCTGCTGCACAACCTGCAGGATACGGAAGATGTCTACCAGAGCACGTGCCTGATTTTGTGGAAGAAGTTCGGCCAGTTCCGTGAGGAAACCAGCTTCATTAGCTGGGCCAGCGAGGTGGCTCGCCTGGAAGCTCGCAATTTCCTGCGTAAGCAAAGCCGCAGTCGCGTGGTCTTTGACTCGGAGCTACAGGAAATGCTCGCCGACACTCGTTCCGAGTTGATCGATGCCACCGCCGATGTGTATCAAGAGTCGCTCGCGGAGTGCCTCGCCCAACTCTCTCCAGCCGACCGGGAACTGGTGCGTCAGTGCTACGAGACCGGAAAGAGTTTCAAATCGGTGGCTGAGCAGATCGACCGTTCGCCGAAGAGCGTCTATGACGCTTTGGGACGCATTCGCCGGTCGCTTTCGACCTGTGTCAAATCGAAGATATCCGCACAAGAGGGTTAGCATCCGTGGATTCGGAAATTCGCCTGCTGTCGCTGTTCGATCAAGCGTGCAATGACACGCTCGACGACCGTGCTGCGCGCGAACTGGCGCAATGCCTGCGGGAAAGTCCTGCCGCGCGGATATCCTACCTGGAGCGATGTCGGCTGGATGGAGAACTGTTCTTCCTCACCCGGATCGAACATTCCGACGCCGGGCTGCACCAGTTGATCGACCAGGACTTCGAGGATTCCCAAGTCGATGTCGAGAGCCGTTGGCGCCGTGCCTGGGAAGGACTTTACGATGTGGTTTCGCACCACATTGCCCTGTCGCTGGTGATTGCCGCGCTTGTGATCACCATCATTGTGCTTTCGTTAGAACTCATTGTGGTTGACCGGAGTCCGTTGGGAACCCCGTCGCCAGTGTTCGTGGCGGAAGTCACGGGAATTCGCGATTTGGCCGAAGCGGACCAGACCACAGCGATCCTGAAGAGCCGTGCGTTGTTGCCGGGTGATGTGCTGAGCTTTGAAAGCGGCCTGGTGGAAGTGACCTACCACAACGGCACACGCATCGTGCTGGCGGGGCCGGTGGAATATGTCGTCGAGGGGAGCAACGCCGGTTCGCTCCAGTCGGGCAAGCTGGTCGCCAGGGTGCCGCAGGCAGCCGTTGGTTTCACCGTCACCTCGCCGTCGGCGACCGTGATCGACCTGGGAACCGAGTTCGGCATGCTGGTGGAGCCGTCGGGTGAGACGCAAACGCACGTGCTCGCCGGCAGCGTCGAGGTCTACTGTGGTCCGCCGGGTGACAAGCCATCCGGCGGCGGCAGGGTTCTGTCTGCCGGCGAGGCGGTTCGCATCGAAGGCGGCAAGATCATCGCCATCCCGCGGGACGTCGCTGATGCGGAGAAGTTCGTCCGCAGTCTGCCCTCGCGAGGGGCAACCGAATTGCCGGAACTCAAACCTGCGCTGCAATTCCGACCGCAGTTCGCGGGCGAGTTACGATCGGACGCGAAATATACTGTCGGTGTATTGATCGAAGTAGGAACTCAGCCGTTGTCGGTCACGCATTTAGGCGCTCAGGACGTGCCGACGCCGGGGGTAGCGACAGGATTGAAATCCGACGGGTTCCATCAGGCGCCGGTTTCGGTCGGCCTGTGGAACGCCGACGGCAGCCGGTTGTTGGCGACTGCCCGGGTTGGCAACTCGGACCGTCTGGTGGTGAACTCCTGGCGGTACGTGCGTTTGGAAGAGCCGGTGAAACTGGAAGCTGGCCAGCGCTACCTGTTGGGTGCCTACGTGGGCGCGAGCATCGAATGGTTCTACGACGGCGGGCATGCTGCGGATGACGAGCAGCCTTTCGTGGCCGGCGATCAAGTGGCGATTGTCGGCAACTATTTCTGTTCGGATTCTTTCGGCCCACCCACATCCGATGGACAGATGGCCATTGGCCGTTGGGCTCCAGCGAACATGCTGGTAACGTTGCCACCGCCGATTCAGTCTCCCGAAACAGGTCCGACAACCGCGAATGCCCCGCGGGAAAATGATGAATGAAGACTTAAAGCCAGCAAGAAGAGTACTCCGCACTGCTCAGACAACTAAATCTAATGTTAACCATTGCCTATTCTGGAGAAGAAACATGACAGCGAATTTCTCTCATTGTGTTGCAAGACTTATTCTGACGAGCTTTATTTTCGCCATCGGCACGGCCGCCAGCGTTTCCCAAGCTGCAACGCTGCTCTCTGAACTCGTCGCCCCTAATCGAGCAGATTTCACCGGGACGGTCGGTATTCGATTCATACCGAAAAAACCTATATTGGTGACGAGCCTCGGATTTCAGGACGCTGACGGCGACGGGCTGCAGAGTTCGCATCAAGTTGGCATCTGGAACGCAACGACAGGCCTGGAAGTGGTGGGCACAACCGTCCTGGCCGGCACGGCCAGCCCGCTAGATTCGAACTGGAGATATGAGGCCATAGCGCCGTTCGAACTGATTGTTGGCCAACAGTACTTCCTTTCTGGATTTGTGTCAGACTCAGGCGATTCCTGGACAGACGCAGGTTTCGCTTCGGGCATGAGCATCAACTTCCCTGCCGATTTCGACGTCACTCAGGACGCATTCCGAGGAACTACTTACGGCAACTTAGTTTCTGACGGGGGTGGCGACAATCTGCGTTGGAGTCCCGCGAATTTCCAATATTCCGTGATTCCCGAGCCTTCAGCTCTTATTTTGTCGGCGATCGCGTTGATTGGCCTGGGTTGGTTTGTCTGGCGGAACAAAAAACAATGAGCGTTGTGCTTGCTGAAACGAAGCCTTCCTGCCACGCGAGTAGCGTCGAGATCCATCAACTATGTTGCGAGTAAAACTAACCGGTTTTACCCTCGTGGAACTGTTGGTCGTCATCGCGATCATCGGCATCTTGATCGCGCTGCTGCTGCCGGCGGTGCAAAGCGCCCGGGAAGCGGCGCGGCGGATGCAATGTACTAACAATCTTCGACAACTGGGCTTGGCCGCCCATGGATTTGAAGCAACCCACGGCAAGTTACCCCATGGGACGGCTGCCTTGCCGGAAGGCTCGAACCCGCCGGCCGATACACACGGTGCGGGTTGGGTGATCTACACGCTCCCTTTTTTGGAACAGCAAGCGCTGTATGACAAATTCGAACCGTTTTTCTACGGAGCCTCCCACGCCCAACAAGGAATCGCCAATCCGGACCCCGCATGTCGCGAAGCTATCCGCACGCCGCTGGGCGTGCTGACCTGCCCCTCCTACTCCGGTCGGCGGATCATGAATGATACAAACCTGTTCGGCGATATATTCGGGGCCGAAACATTCGTGAGCAATTACAAAGGAAACATGGGCGATAACAAAATGAGCCCTGCGTCGTCGCACCCGGGTTCGGAGCCGTCAGATTGTTGGCAATCGCTCGGGTGTAACGGAATGTTCTGGAGAAACGCAGATCAGCAGCCGACATCGCTGGCCAACATCACCGATGGCACGAGCAATACGTTCTTATTTGGTGAGGATGTACCCGAGCAAAATGTGCATACCACCGCCTATTACTCCAACGGCGATTATTGCAACGTTTCGGGACCGCTGAATTACTTTCCCGACACGCCGCGCGATTGGCCCAACGTTATGACCTTTCGCAGCGAACATCCGGGCGGCGCCAGCTTTTGCATGGCGGATGGATCGGTTCAGTGGATCGCCGAAGGGATCGATCACACCACCTACCGCGCCTTGGGTACCAAGAACGGCGGCGAGGTCGTCGCGAACGCGTTCAACTAGTTGCGCTGCAATTCCACGCGAAAGACCATTATGTGTACCTGGGGGCGTATCCAGAATGTTGGAGTTTTGATGGCCGTCCTGATTGTTTGCACCTTGGGTTGCGGCTCAGTGCATGAGGCGAGCGTTAGCGGAGTGGTAACGCTCGATGGCGAGACCGTTACGAAAGGCGTTGTTTCGTTTCACCCGCAGAACGGCGGTTCGATCGCGTTGGCCCCGCTGGACGAACATGGCCACTATGAACTCCGGACGGGCACAGAGCATGGTCTTCCCCCGGGTGGCTACACGATCACGGTAACATCGGTCGAGCGGCCACCCGAGCCAGGCATGTCACCCCAGCAGATCGAGGCGTTGCGCATCACCCCCAAACATTACGGCGATCCGGCCACGAGCGGATTGACCTATAATGTTGAGCCGGGCGGCAACACCTACGATATTATGCTCACCCGATCCGCCCCCTAGCGTATCCCGCCTACCCGATCCTTCCCCCAAGCCATTCCCGACAATACTAGGTTAACGTTATGAAGTATCTCCGCCTCCTTCGCGCTGTGTGTGCAGTGCTCGTCACTGTGGCAGCGGTCCCCGCCGCCGCGGCCGAGAACGCTGATGCGATCGACTTTAGCCGCGACATCCTGCCCGTTCTTTCCAATCACTGTTTTCAATGTCACGGTCCCGACGAGGAGAGCCGCGAAGGGGGCTTTCGGCTCGACCTGCGTGAAAGTGCGATCGGCGAGGCCGACTCGGGCGAACTTCCAGTCACGCCAAGCGAGCCCGATGCCAGCGAAGTGCTGCGGCGGGTAGTCGCCGACGGCGACGAGCAGATGCCGCCGGCCGGTTCGGGCAAGCAGCGGCTGACGGAGCAGCAAGTCGCCAACTTGCGCGCCTGGATCGAGCAGGGAGCGGAGTACCAGCAGCATTGGGCCTTTGTCGCGCCCGTCCGGTCGTCACCGCCCGGCGGCGCCGAGGAAGCGACGCGCGACACGATCGATCGGCTCGTCGGTGAAGAACTAGCACAACATGGCCTCAAGCCCAGTCTGTCTGCCGATCGCGCCACGTTGCTGCGGCGAGTGACGTTTGATCTGACTGGCCTGCCGCCGACGCCGGAGGAAATCGCGGCCTTCGAGAGCGACACGTCTGCGGACGCCTTTGAAAAGGTCGTCGATCGGTTGCTGGCCAGTGACGCCTTCGGCGAGCAGATGGCCCGCACCTGGCTCGACGCCTCACGTTATGCCGACACCAACGGCTACTTGCAAAACAGCTACCGCATGTCGTGGCCTTGGCGGGATTGGCTGGTCGGGGCGTTCAACAACAACATGTCGTACGACCGGTTCCTCACCGAGATGTTGGCGGGAGATCTGCTGCCGGATGCAACCGACGACACCAAGCTGGCAACCAGTTTCCTGCGGATGCACATGATC
Organism: Pirellulales bacterium; assembly: GCA_041744995.1. Taxonomy (GTDB): domain Bacteria; phylum Planctomycetota; class Planctomycetia; order Pirellulales; family UBA7805; genus JBBDLY01. Next base: position 15,477 of record JBGTJT010000456.1, read on the forward strand.
ACGTCCGAAGGTGGCTCCTTGGATGAGGAGTTTCGCATTGAATACGCCGCCGACCGCGCGGAGACCGTCGGCACCGTGTTTCTCGGCCTGACGATGAACTGCTGCCGTTGCCACGATCACAAGTTCGATCCAATACCCCAGCAGGAATATTACCAACTGCTGGCGATGTTCGCCGATCCCAATGGAGAAGACCCGGTCAAGGACCACGCCCGCGACCCAGCTTTCCCGCCATTCATCACGCTGTCCAAAGAGAAGTTTGCCGCTGAAAGCGCGCGGCTCGACGCCTGCACTCAAGAGGCACAAGCATCGAAGAACAAGCTCTTTGAACAGCGGCTGGCGCTGGAGAAGCGCTTTCTCGAAGCTGGTCCGCAGGTGATGGTGATGGAAGAGAATCCGCAGCCGCGGCAGAACTTCGTGCTCAAGCGAGGCGCCTACGACGCACCGGACGAGGATCGGCCGGTGGAACGCGGCGGCATCGACTCGGTATTTGCTTGGGACGAAGACCTGCCTCAGAATCGGTTGGGGCTGGCGCAATGGCTGACCGACCCGGCACATCCGCTCACTGCGCGCGTCGAGGTGAATCGTCTGTGGGCGTTGTGTTTTGGCCGCGGCCTGGTCAGCACGCAGGAGGACTTCGGTCGGCAGGGAAGCTACCCGACGCACCCTGAGTTGCTCGACACGCTCTCCGTCGAATTTCGCGAGCAGGGCTGGGACCGCAAGCGGCTGCTTCGCGAGATGGTGCTTAGCAAGACCTACCGGCAGGCGAGCAAGATCGAAGAGCAGCACAAAGAGCTCGACGCCGACAATTTGCTGCTGGCCCGCATGAGCCGCCGCCGCTTACCGGCCGAGGCGATTCGCGATCAGGCGTTATTCGTAGCGGGCTTGCTGGATCGCACGATGGGAGGGCATCCGGTAATGCCGTATCAGCCGGAAGGCTTATGGATCGAGGGCGCGAACAGCCCGGGCCACGGCCGCGGCAGCTTGCTGCTGACCAGCATCTACGAACCGAGTTCCGGCAGCGAGCTGGTCCGCCGCAGTCTGTACACCTTCTGGAACCGCAACGCCCCGCCGCCGCAGATGCTGCTGTTCGACGCACCGGAGCGGAGCAGCAGCGCTGTCGGGCGAAGCACGACCAACACCCCGCTGCAAGCGCTGGTGACGATGAACGACGACCAGTTCACCGAAGCCGCCCGGTTCCTGTCGCAGCGGACGCTTCTCGATGCAAGTCTCAAGGAAGACGGCGCCAGGCTGGCGATGATCTACCGGCGCTGCACCGGTCGCGAACTGCCGCCGGACGACGCCCAGTCGCTCTCTGCGGGACTCAAGCGCTGGCGCGATCGCTACGCCGCCTCGCCGGCGGAAGCCACGACATTGTTGAACAACAGCGGCCTACGTCCCGGTGACGAATCGATCGATCCAGCGGAACATGCCGCCTGGATGATGATCTCCACGACCATCTTGAATCTCGACGCCACTCTCGTAGTCGATTGAGGAACCACCATGGATTCATTGGAAACGTATCTCTATAACCTGACCCGTCGCCAGATGCTCAGCCGATCTGCCGGCGGAGCGCTCGGGGCGCTCGGTCTGGCTGCGTTGGCCGACTTGAACCTGGCGGCGGCCGGCGAGCCTGCCATCCAGCCGCATTTTCCTGCGAAAGCGAAGCGGGTGATCTATCTGTTTCAGGAAGGCGGCCCTTCACATCTCGATACGCTCGACTATAAGCCGAAGCTGGCCGAATTGGCAGGGCAAGACCTCCGCAAGATGCCGATGGTCCAACAAGGCCAGCGCCTGACCGGCATGACGGCCAATCAGGGGACGCTGCCGCTGCGGCCATCGCCGTTTAAGTTTCAGAAATACGCCAACCGGCAGGACGGAGTCTATCTTTCGGACCTGCTTCCCCACACCGGCGGTGTGGCCGACGAGTTGTGCTTTGTGCATTCCGTCTATACCGAAGCGATCAACCACGGCCCGGGTGTCACGCTGATGCAAACCGGCTCGCAGCTTGCCGGGCGGCCGTCGATGGGGGCCTGGCTCAGCTATGGGCTCGGCTGTGAAAGCGAGAACCTGCCAGCGTTCGTGGTGCTGGTCAGCCAAGGCGTCGGCCAGATGCAGGCTTTGCTGTCGCGCTATTGGGGTTCGGCGTTCCTGCCCAGCGAGCATCAAGGCGTGCGGCTGCGAAGCAGCAAAGACGCCGTGCTGTTCCTGCGCGATCCCGATGGGCTAACCCGGGAGGACCGCCGTGCGATGCTCGACCTGACGGCCGAGCTGAACCGCCGCGACGCTGCTCGCAACGGCGACGACGAAGTGCTCGCCCGCATTGCGCAGTATGAAATGGCCTATCGCATGCAATCGGCCGTGCCGGAGTTGACCGACTTAAGCGGCGAAGAGGAAACGACGCTGGCAATGTATGGACCCGAGGTGCAGAAGCCGGGTAGCTTTGCCAGCAACTGCCTTCTCGCCCGGCGGCTGGCGGAGCGCGGCGTGCGGTTCATTCAGCTTTATCATCGCGGCTGGGACGCCCACGGCAACGTACCCCACGACTTGCCGGCCCAATGCAAAGACGTCGACCAGCCGCAGGCCGCCTTGATTCGCGATCTCAAGCAGCGCGGTTTGCTGGACGATACGCTCGTGATCTGGGGCGGCGAATTCGGCCGCACCTCCTATGCCCAAGGGGGCAATGCCCAGGTGTTTGGACGCGACCACCACCCCCGTTGCTTCTCGATGTGGATGGCCGGCGGCGGCATCAAGCCGGGCATCACCTACGGCACGACGGACGAGGTCGGCTACAACGTCGTGGAGAACGGCGTCCATGTCCACGACCTGCACGCCACCATCCTGCACCTGTTGGGCATCGATCACGAGCGGCTCACCTACCGCTCCCAGGGCCGCGACTTCCGCCTGACCGACGTGCATGGACATGTTGTGAAGCCAATCCTGGCGTAGTGGCGGCGTCGCGGCTGCTTGACCGTGGCCGAACACGAACTGTCCGCCTGGGTCGGCGTTACCGACCGACGCGCCTCGCGGCGCGAAGAAACATCGACCCGTGTCGTCACATTGACTGCAAACGCATTCGATACCGACCGCTATTATGATGCTCGCCAACTGCATAATGTCGAACCGTCCGAGGCAGCCACGATTGCCAACCCTGGTCCCGGCCCTCCTTGCTCGTAAATCGTATATTCGTTCGACTCCACAGAGACGTCGATTAGGAGCTCTTACCCTCCGGCTTGGCTGCATCTTGCAGCGCCGTTTGCAGTTCTGCGAGTCGTGCATCGATCTGCATGTGTCGCTCTCTCGCACGGGAGGATGCCGGCATGAATAGGCGAATCAGTGGATTCGGAGATTCTGAGAACGACTGTTCGAGCCGAATAATTTCCTGGTTCGCATTCGGAAGGGGAAGACGCGACGCTTTTACGATGTCGCCGTATGCGGCGAGCAGCTCATTGAACCACTGTGTCCGCTGCTCCCTGGTTTCAGCGAGAATCGCAGCCATATCGGCCGAATCGTTGATAGCACCCATTGGTTTTAGTTTCTCACGAGCTTCTTCGTTGTCGTCGGACACGATTGGCCGCAACCACTCGGCAAATACATCGCGCTCGTACATGATTGCTTTGCCAAATGTTGCCCGCGGTGGAAGATTCACGATGGCCTCCGATAAACGATCGCGCGATCGGCGATCTAATGTCGGAAGCAGCTCCTGAGCCGCATCGACTGCCAAAGACTCGATCGAGTCACCAACCAGCATCTGCACGAGCACTCCGTCGTCCACGTTGCGAGCCAGGAGTAAGGCTTGAGAAAGTTGATCTAAGGCCATGGCACGATCACCCGATTTGGCGTCGATCCTCGCCTTGAGAATCAATAATCTGGCGAGCAAGCGAGCCTTGCTGAGGTGCGGCAGGAGTGTCGACGGCCCATCTTCGATCAATTCCCAGCGGCAAGGCGTATCCGGCTTCACGTGCCGAATCAGACCGAGGGCCAAGCGACTTCGGGCCAGAAGCGGCTCTGCTTTGTTGAGCGGCTGTTCGTCCTTTTCAAGGTGGCTGAGCAGCTTCGTATCACCGTCGCTGAGTTCTGGTAGCAGCGCGAATGCTTGCCAATAAACCAAGGCAGCGTTGGTCACCTTCGCCGGCGACGCAAAGGGTTCCTCTGCAAACGACCGTCCACAGATGCCTCCGAAGAGAACCAGCGCAATCAATAATTGTAACAAGTACTTTGTCATTTGTTAATCTCCTGAAAATGCAGGTTGAGAGGAGTCCGACACCCTACGGATATGCGACCGAATTCGAATCTGTAACGGTGGGTAGTAGTGTTCGAGCGTGGTAGTCCAGAAGCTCTTCCAAATCGCCTTGCTGGCCGCTCGCTGCCAAGCTGTAAGCGAACAGGGTCGGTTTGGGCGGTTCGTCAGGTTTCTCTTGTCGCGGCGCTTCCTTGGGGCCGGCAATCTCTCGCTCGGGCGGAACAGGGGCGTCATGGTTGAGCAGATCGCTTGCCCCCCATAGCGCGATTAGGAGCATCGCGGCGACAGCCCCTGCAACCGAGACCTTGACCAATTTCTGCCGGCGTGTCGACTCGCGGACAACAGGCGACATGTCCAAGCGCCTTCCCAGCGATTCCATGAATCCATCCGATAGTTCCCGCGGCTGCAGGTTGCGAAGCTCTTGTTCCAAATGGTCGTTCTTATTCTGCTCATTCATGTCAATTCGCTCTTCTCAAGAGTTTGCCGCAATCGGTTCATCGCATAGCGGTAGCGGCTTGCAACGGTTCCCGCGGGCGTAGAGGTGACTTCGGCGATCTGAGCGAAAGTCAACGCCCCCCAGATCTTGAGCGTGACGACTTCCGCCTGCTCTGGCGGCAATTTGGTCAGAGCAGACTCGACATGCTTTGCAAGTTCCTCTTCGTTCAAGGTATCCACCAGGGCTGGCACCGTGGCTTCCGCCATGATGCTGGCCTCACGACGAATTCTCGCTTGACGACTGCGGGCAGCGTCGATCGCGACATTCCGAACGCACTGGTAGAGGTAAGCCAGGGGGTCGTCGACTCTGTCACGCGTTTGCCAAAACCGCACAAACGCATCCTGCACAATGTCTTCGGCATCGGCATGATCCGTTGACCATCGACGCGCAAACAGCACCAGTTTGGGGCCGTGTACTTCGAGCCAATGCTGCCAGTGTTGCGAGTTATCCAAGACTCATTTCTCCATCTCTGGAAGTATAGACGGAGCCGATGAACAGATTTATTTGTCGAAATCAGGAAATCTCAGGCTTTACCCAGCATTTATCACTGCGTTGCTGGCGAATTGCTCGGGAGTTCAGGCATGCCTTCATTGTATACCACAAGGTCGAACCGACCTGTGCCATTGCGCCCAGTTCGCGAACCTGCGTCGGTCACATTGACAGAGGCGTGTCGGACCGACGCAGGTTGCCGAACAAGTGCGTCCAACGACAACGCATCGCCGCGTAATGGCTCCGGATGTGGCGCAG
>JBGTJT010000457.1:0-6402 GCA_041744995.1 Pirellulales bacterium
GACTATGTCGAGTTCGACGGCCGCTCGTTCATGGACTACCTCAACGAGAAGGCCGAGGAGTGACTGGTTCCACAGGACAAACAGGATAAGCAACAGTACCATCGCTCTGGCAGTTTGAATTAGGGCATCCCGAGCCGGTAATCCGCAAACTGGCTGACAAATGCGAGCCGCCGACGTGGATCGAGTGTCACAGTCTTGTGATAAACGACGGCAGCGCAGATAATTAGACTCACAAACGTCTTCTAGTGCGACTGCGGCTCGGATAAAATACAAGTGAAATCCCAGGAGCGCGCCATGCCGACCGCACAGCAGGTCTACTCCATGCTAGACAACGAAACCCTTTGGCAGACCGCTACAGAATGTCACCGTCTGTTGGCGGAATCAGGCGTGCCGCATGCGCTGTGCGGTGGGGTTGCGGTCTGCTTGCACGGATATCAGCGGAACACCGTCGATATCGATCTGATTATTCGAAAATCAGACGCGGGCGCCGTCAAGGCTGTTCTTGAACAGGCCGACTTGGTATGGAATCAACAGCAGGTTGAATTTCGTTCGCCCACGGGCGTTGCTGTTCAGTTCCTCTATTCGGGTGATCGGGCCGGGCCTGGAGCCGAAGTCTACTTGCCGGAGCCGGAAGGAAACCTGAATGTGGAAGTCGTTGAGGGTTTGTCGGTACTCCGATTGTCCAAATTGATCGAGATTAAAATCGCCTGCGGTCTCGCCAACCTGCGCCGGACCCACAAAGACTTCGCTGACGTTGTCGAACTGATCGCCATTCGCAAACTTGACGGGTCGTTCACGCGATATCTTCACAAATCGGTCCGCAAAGCCTATCGCGAGCTTGTGAAGAACGCGCAGGGGTAGCGTTGCATGCACATCACCGACCAGGGTCGTGGCAGTCGATTCCCTCTGGAATTGGGCGGTGTGGAGCAGCGTGTCTGCGATGTGGCGTCCCGGCAACTCGGAATTCGACGAGACAAGGTCCTGCCCTCAAGTCGGTTGATCGAAGTCGGAGTTTCATCTTTTGGCCTGCATCAGATGGCGGGAAACGTCTGGCAGTGGTGCCAGGAGTGGTATGCTGACGACTTCTATCAACAACCGCAATCACGAGCGGCCAATCCGGTCAACCGAGTCGCCACGGGTGTGCGCAGCGAACGGGGGGGCAGTTGGGTCGGGCCAAGCGAACTGTGCCGCACCACCTACCGGCGTGGTCGAGTCCCCAGCGCCCGCACATCGCTATCGTATATTCCCCGTAAGGCGCCAGCTCCCCTTGGCAATCGGGCCACGGCCCCAGAACTAAGGCGACTCGGGCCGGTGCAGTTTCATGCCCGGCAGTAGATCGAAATGCATTTCGGCTTTAGCGACGCCGGATTCCAACGTAACTTCGATGGTCGAAGCGGTGTAGAACTCGTCCGGGACCGTGGGGTAAACGATGTTGTCAGGCCCGCCTTGCGGCGTCGGCGGCAGTTCCCCTAAAAATCCGCGGACGCGAACTTGGTGACTGCCGACAGGCACTCCGCCGCGATGGTCGGCCCGGTATTGGCCGTCTTCGATTTTGGCGCCCGTCGTTGGTCCGGTCGTGTCGCCCCGCGGCACGAACAGAATATCACCGCCGGTGACCTTTTGGCCGTCGTAGGTCACACGTCCGTACAGAACTTGCCGCTGGAGGCCGTCGCCGCCACATCCGGCAGAGGCGGCGACTGTCAGCAGCAGCAGCAGCCCCAGGGCCGCCTTTGTGGAAGTCGGCAACCGTTGACCAAGAACTCCGCCGGCGGCCGGTCTCACGGTCGGTCGGCAGGGCGCATCAAAACGCATAAGAAATCACTTCGCCTCCGGCACGTGTAGTCAGGCTCTTCAACACGGTCGCGTCGGTCGATTCGGATAGGAATTGGACGCTGCCGTCGCACAAGGCGAAATTCGCGCCGCCGGAGTGCCAACTTCCCAGGCGGTTGTCGTAGAAGTCCCATTTTGCCGCGCCCCCCGGCAACGTGTTGGGGCCGTTGATTCCCTCGGAGGTATCCGTGAGATTCCAGTTGGCCCACGGCACGCCCGGAAAGGACTCGCTGCGTCCGTTGGTGTGCTCCCCCAGCAGCAGCGTATTGCTGCTGCCGTCTGTAACCTGCGCCAGCGAGACTTTCGAATAGTTAAACAGCACACCGTCGCCCGCATTGGTCGGAGTGCAACTGGCGCCGCAATTCACATCGCACAGCCAGGAGACTGTGTCGGCGATGCCGGAGATATTGGTCGGTCCAAAGTCGTCGCTGGCGGACTCCCGGTCCGGCAATGGAAAACTGGTGACGTTGACCCGCTTGCTTCCCCACGGATCGCTGGGGCAGACGTAGGCCGGGATAACTGCCCCGACGCCGTCGATTGCCCAATTGGGCGACTCATGGGTTGCCTTGTTCGGATCGAGCTTATTGTAGACGCCCGACTGTTCCAGATAGGGAAGAATGGCCGTTCCCCAGTTAAAGCCGCGGCGCGAGTTTCCCGCCGCGGGACTGCAATTCGGCTCGTTGATCTGCGATCCCGACGGAAAGGTATTATGGACAGAATGGTAATTATGCAGGGCGAGCGCCGTCTGCCGGAAGTTATTGCTGCACTGCATCCGCCGCGCCGCTTCGCGAGCCGATTGCACCGCCGGCAGCAATAGCGCGATCAGGATGCCGATAATGGCGATTACCACGAGCAGCTCGACCAGGGTAAAGCCTGCCGTGCCTCGTCGCATGCGTCTTATGTTTGCAACAACTCTTTCCATGAGACGTTACGCTCGATTGCGATGCTTTAATGTGACAACACCTAACAGCAGCACTCCCACAGCCATGCCCACCCATGTGTTCGGTTCCGGCACGCTGATGAATGTCACCGCAAACAAGGAGTCGAATGCGACAGGACCGACAGTGCCGACGGCCACGCCACCAGAGTATGTGTTTGAGAAACCTGCTCCGTTGTTGGCCGCGGCTACCCGGCCGACGGCTGTGCCGCCGCTGCCGAAGGTGGTCGAGAAAACTAGCGAATAGGTGCTGTCGCTGTCGAGCAGGATGTTTCCGAAGTCCCAGGTGAGCACTTGGAGAAAGTCGGCGGAATTGATATCAATGGCGTTCAGCGATGACGCCATGAATGTTCCGGCGTCACCACTTCCTCCCGAGTAGAGATCGACGTAGATATTGCCTGAGAATGGTCCGTTGCCTTCTGGTGCGCGAACAAACGAAACGGTTTCCAGAGCAACGATACCGGTCAACGGTGAGTTGGCCGCAACGGTATCCGTTGTCCCCAGGCCTGCTGTGCTGGGAGTGAACGTCTGATAGACAAAGTTCGCGTGGCTCCCCGTCGTCGTCAGGTTCGGCAAATTGATGTGATCCAGCACAATCGACTCGTTGGCGTTAATCCGCATCGCGGTATCGAAGGCATTGCTGAACGGAGTGGCGCCGGCGCTGAATACGCTGCCATCGCTGATGGCGTTGGCGTTGGTCAGGCCGACGCGGGCCGGCAGACGATTGCCTGCGCCGTCTGTGTAGGTAAAGGCGTACACACGGCCCGGTGCAAGTGGCTGGTTACTGAAGTTGAACGTCGTCAACGTCGCCCCGCCGGCGACTAACGGGGCGGAGTTGGTCGACGTGGCGACCAGCGTCCCTGTGGACCACGTGCCTGGGTTGTTGTCGGCGTCAGTCCACACCTCCAACGTAAACGGCCCCATGGGAGAACCACTCGGTTGCGTTTGCGGACCTTCGATCTCGATTGACGCCAGCTTTTGCCCGAAGTGCGGGCTGCCGACAGCATTCACCGTGCCGGGCACATTGATCGTGAACGTTTGGCCTGCGTCGGCCGTCAAATTGGCCTGATCGTTGGCGGGCAGCGTATTGTCAATCGTGGCGGCGTTCGCCGTGGCGACGACCGTGGCCGCTACCAAAGTGAGAAGCATGGATGAGCTACGCATGTTACGTTTCCTCGCATTGATTATGGGCAATCAGAACTTGTTGGTTACCGCCGAACAGCCATTGATGCACCTGTCGGCCCAGCGTGCCCGAGACAACAACGGGCCACGACGGCCCGTCTCCCTGGACGGCTCTCTCCTCTCTCCCACTTTCAATAATAGTTGCAGACAGCGGTGGGGCAACCAATAATTGGAACTAGAATGTGCGCAGATAACACGGGGCGCGTCATGTTTCATGAAATCGCTGTATCCATCGAGCCGCTCTCCGATAACACCCGCGGTATGCTGCGGGGGGTAATGGACTATGTCGGCGAGCAGCCGAATCTGCAATTGTTCAAACTCAGTGCGGTGCCCTACGTGTCGTTGGCGCAATTGCAGCATTTCGACGGTGACGGCGCGGTTTGCGTGGTGGAAACGCCGGCCGAGTTGAACCAGCTTGCCGAACTGGCGATCCCCAAGGTTTCGGTCTCGCTCCACCAGCACCCCCCCGACGGCATACCGACGGTTCACTCGGACAATCGGGCGATCGGGGCGCTGGCGGCCGATCATCTCCGAGAGAGTGGATTGACGCGCTTCGCCTTCGCCGGCCATCTTCGCTGGCATCACAATGCCGAACGGTTTCAAGGTTTTCGCGATAGGCTGCACAAGCACGGCCACGATTGCGAGTTGGTGGAAGTGGCCTTCGCCAGCGGTCGTCTGCTGAGACCGCGAACCTACAACGTCAATCGCCGATCATTGGCCAACCGGTTGAAGGGACTTCGATTTCCGGTCGGCATCTTTGCCGCACACGATGAGTTTGCCCACGAAGTGCTCGAGGCGCTCCGTGAGCGACGCCTCCGCGTACCGTACGATGCCGCGGTGATCGGCGTGAACAATCACCGCTTGATCTGCGAAACTTCCGATCCACCGTTGTCGAGTATCGCCCAGTCGTCCCACCGCATTGGCTATACCGCCGCGAAGATGCTGCACGAGATGATCCAAGGCAAACAGCCGCCGACGAAACCTATATTGATTTCGCCCGGCGGCCTGTTCGCCCGGCGGAGCAGCGACTTTACCGCGGTAGACGACGAAGTTGTCGTGCAGGCGATGAATTTTATTCGCACCCGCTGTGGCGAACCAATCACCGCAGCCGACGTCGTGGAGCAATCGCGCCTGTCGCGGCGGACGCTCGACAAGCGGTTTTTGGCCGCGGTGGGGCATCCGGCCGCCGAAGAGATTCGGCTGGCCCGCATCAAAAAAGCCCGCGAACAGCTCATGTCGACCAACATGCAGGTGGTGATGGTCGGCCTCTCCTGCGGCTACGACAGTCCCTCCGGATTCGTGCGCGCCTTCCGCGAAGCGACCGGCCTTACTCCCCAACAATATCGCCAGCAGGCCAGGGCCTCCAGCCTTGAGGAGTCGTAGCAGGCGACGTTTTGCGCACATCGGTATTCCAAAATATGGTTGAGTCGCTGCTCGCCTGCGATAAGCTGGAAAGTAGAAACGGTCGATAAACCACGCTCCTGCCTGAAAGTCCCGGATGCCTTCCAACAACATAATGAGTCGCCTGCTGGTACTGCTGCTGGTCGGCGTTGCCTTCACGATCTGCCGTGTCGCCAAGGCGACGGATGGGGCAGCGGAAAGCTTTGAATCGGCGCAGCCCGGGCCGCTGGAGAAGCTCGATACCCCGTTGGGCGTCTGGACCGCCGCCGCGGGTCATGCCGAAATCCACAACCAACACGCTCACGACGGCCGGCAGAGTCTGCGGTTGCTCGGTGGCCAGGATCGCACCGTGGAGCTGGCGCCGCGAGTCAGCGCCGATCGGCGCTGGCAGCTTACCTTCTGGGCGGAACGGTGGACGCGCAATCAACCGTTCTCGTTTCGAATCGATCGGTGGGACAACGGCTGGCGGACCATCTACGAAGGGGACGAGCAGATTCGCGTGGGCGGATTCCACACGCACGTGGCAGTCGACCTGGGCGAGTCGCCCCCGGCCCGTCTGCGGCTGGTGTGCAGTTCACCGAAGGATACCGGTCTGCTCGTCGACAGCGTCGCCCTTGCACCCGCACAACCGATGTCGGTCGGGCAGGTTTCCACGGTGCAACCAACCTTGCCCGCGCTGGTCGGCCGCGACTATTCTCGGGTGGCCCTGGTGCGGATTGAAACCAGCGGGAACCTGTCGCCGATCGTCCTGTCGGAAATCGCCATCGAAACGGCGGGGACCAGCTCGCTGGACGATATCGAATCGATCGGCATTCTTCCGGTCGCCGCTGCCGTCGGCGATTCCGCTACGTTCGGCGATTGGCAAGCTCCCGCCGAGTCGCTCGTGTTCGCCGGACGGGCCGAGTTGCACAGCGGGACGAACGACTTTTGGGTCTGCGTGCGGCTCAAACCGTCGGCCAATATCGACCACCGGATTGCCGCCAGTTGTTCCTCCATCCGGCTGGCGAACGCCGACGCCAAAATCGTTGCCGCTGCCGCGCCTTCGCCCGGCG
>JBGTJT010000458.1:0-4191 GCA_041744995.1 Pirellulales bacterium
AGGTTTGATGTTTGAGGTTTGAGGTTTGAGGTTTGAGGTTTGAGGTTTGAGGTTTGAGGTTTGAGGTTTGAGGTTTGAGGTTTGAGGTTTGAGGTTTGAGGTTTGAGGTTTGAGGTTTGAGGTTTGAGGTTTTGAGGTTTCAGGTTTGAGGTTTCAGGATTCAGGGTTCAGGTTGCGAATTATGTTGGGTCGGTAAGCGAGTTGCCCACCGTTAGCCGCGGAGCGGCGTCAGTACGTAGCCTGGGACGTCAGTCCCAGGTAGAGGGGCGGTACAATCGCCAGAGTCCCGGAGGGACGATACCTTTGCCCGGCAACAGGCGAGCCGCCTGGGCGCGAATGAGGGGGCTGTCTTGCCAAGTTCCACTCAACGACCGCGGAGTTGTTTCGTGACCATCTGCGGCGCCCCTTGGGCCGCTCGCCGTTGCGTTTTCAATTGCGGGAGTCGGTTGGCGGTGAATCAGTCCGGTCGCGGCTTCTTCCGTCTGCTCATCAGGAACGCCAATACCATGTAGAACACTATGCCCAGTAAGGCCGCCAGCAGGAAGAACACTAACAGCGGAGAGGCGAACACCATGCCGGACCGCGAATTCTCGGCCGCCGCCGCACGCGGCTGCAAACCGGCGGCGGCCATGGTGCGATCGACCTCTGCATTGGTGACGTACCAATTGCCGTCGCGATTTTCCAATTCCAGTTGCTTGACCGTCGCGCTGGCGCCGGCCTCGCCCGCCTGCTTGAGCTTCAATTCGATCTCGCCGGTAAGCGTCGCTTTGCTTTGATCCTCCGCAGATTGTGGCACGGTGAAGCCCGGCTCGAACCTCAGCGGTCTCTGCTTGAGCGACTGCCAGATTTCCGCCTCGCTTTCGCCGTTCCAAGTAAAGATCGTGCCGGCCGCCAGATGGCCGTCGATCGCAATCTCGACCCCCACCGCCCGGGCCGCCGTCGCGGTCGTCGGATGGGCCGCAACCAGGGCGACTGCCGCCAATACCATCCCGCCAATCATGCATCGCATCGTGGGTTCTCATGTGCAATGTTGCTGAACGTGCCGTAGCTGAACTCGCCTAGAGTTCAGCAGTGCTTGCGTTGGGGTTAACACTTCTCTGAATCCTGCCGACTTCAGCTACTCCAATTCGTTCATTAACTTCTCAAACTCGGGCTTTATATTCCTTTGATAGTCGGCCAGCGTGGCGGATCGCTCGATCACCGGCAGTGCGCCGACGGCGAAGTCGCCCATCACCTTCATGTCGGGGTCTTGCGGATCGGGATCGTCGTCGGTGGGCGACAGATACCAGCGGCCGTCGAGCTTCTTCAGATGAATCACCGTCTCGGCCGCGTCGACGGTCGGATCGCGGGGAATGACCGGATTGTCGGGCAGCGGCGCAGTGGCGGTCGCCTGATCGCCTTCGACGTGAAACTCGAACCACTCGGCCTTGCGCAGCGGATTGATCAACGGCTCAATAAACGGCGGCAGAATCGCCAGCTCGCCGATCGCTTGCCGAAACGCCTGCTCGCCGTACTTTTCGCATCCGGCCCTGTAGAACTTCGAGATGGCTTGCAACGCGACCATGTTCTCCACCTCCGCATCGGCGCGGGCGCCGGACGCTTTGTCCGGTGCATGGTAGAAACTGCGGGCCTGCTTGGCGTCGAGCGCCTGCCAGGCGTCGGACCATTGCTGGAAGGTTCGTTGCGGCGTGGCCTGCTCGGCTGGCGACTCGTCGGCCGCCCCTGCGGCGCAACCTGCCAGGAGGATCGCCGTGCAGAAAGTTAGCATTCTCATCGTCGTGATTCCTTTTTTCATGTTCTTTACAAACTTCCGCCGTGCCGCAGCTTACAGGTACGATACCCGTGGCGGGCCATAAATTCCCGGCTGTCGAAGGCGGCTCCGAAAAGACGTTCGACAACCCTGCGGCAATCTTGGTAAGATTTCAGCGCACTGCAAACATTTTCGAGGGCGCGAACAAGCGGGCAACTTGCCCCACGTTGCCGAAGCTGCCAGCTTCGACCGCCCCACATGATCTACTCCCCTGTTGACGCTGCTGCTCGTTCTCTTCCTGGCAACGCAAGCGAGCCGCTCCATCGAAAAGCAAAATGGCCGATCGTCGGGATCGTCGTGAGCAACAGGAAGACGTCTTTTGATTGCGCCCAGGTTGCGATGCGTCACATGCATGAATAGAATGACATTGCGTGCGTGACAGGCATTGCCCCAAGGGGCGCTCCGACCCACTCGCTTGCGATTCGAACTGGTAATCTTCCATGGAACTCGACCAACTCCGCTACTTCCTCCGCGTGGCGGAACTGGGAAATTTCACCCGGGCGGCCGAGGAATTGCATCTCTCGCAGCCGGCCTTGAGCCGGTCGATTCAACGGCTGGAAGAGGAACTGGGCCAGCCGGTGTTCGAGCGCCGCACCCGCTCGGTCGCCCTGACCGACGCCGGCCTGCTGCTGCAAGCCCGGGCGCAGCAGGTGCTGTCGATCATCGACGACGCCAAGGCGGAGATCTGCGACGACGGTCGCAGCGGCCGCATTCGCGTGGCGGCCATTCCCACGATTGCGCCGTACTTCCTGCCCGACCTGCTGCGGCAGTTCTCGGGCGAGTATCCCCAGGCGGCGTTGATCGTGCAGGAAGACACGACCGACAATCTGCTCCGCCGCTGCAAGCAAGGGGAAATCGACGTGGCGATCCTAGCGTTGCCACTTCCTGCCAAGTATCTGGACATCGAGCTCTTGATGGAGGAAGAACTACTGCTCGTACTGCCGCTGGGACACCCGCTGGCTGCGAAAAAGCGAATCCGCGTGGAGGACGTCGAGCCGTATGCCTTCGTGCTGTTGGACGAGGCGCACTGTCTGACCGACAATATCACCTCGTTCTGCCGGCAGCGTTCGTTCCATCCGGTGGCGGTCGAGCGGACCAGCCAACTGGCGATGGTGCAGGAGTTGGTCTCGCTCGGCCACGGTGTGTCGATGATTCCCGCCATGGCGCAGCGGCTCGACGGCGGCGACCGACGCATCTATCGGTCGCTCGCGGGCGAGAAGCCGCAACGCACGATCGTGGCGGTCTCGAATCCGTACCGGTTTCAAAGCCGCTTGTTGACCGCCTTCAAGAAGAAGTTGCGCAGCTACGCACGGCAACTGGCCAAGGCGAACCACGCCCCGACGTGATGCGGAATTAGATGGCCAATCGACGGCCACCCTTGGTCGTGCGACTCTCTGCGCCGACGCGATCGACCACCGTGTCGATCGCCAGACGATTTGTCGCGGCCGAGTCTCGCTTCCGCTTGCTGCGCCCAGAAGACACCGCTGTCGGCTCTGCCCGTTCGCCCATCCGCCAGTAGGACTTCCGGACTTGCATTTCCTCGTGCTTTGGCACGGTTCCTGCAATCCCATGGCCTGGGGAACAAACGTATCGACGCACCCATCCAACAAGGAGAATACGATGAAACTCGAATCGCTACAAAAGCTGTACGTGATGCAACTCAAGGATCTCTACAGTGCCGAAAACCAGTTGCTCGAAGCCCTGCCGAAGATGGAAAAAGCGGCCAGCAACCAGGATTTGAAGCAAGCCTTTGCCGAGCATCTCAAAGAGACCCAGCAACAGGTCAAACGGCTGACGACGATCTTCAACTCACTCGACTTCAAGCCGGGCGGCCACAAGTGCGAGGCGATGGAGGGCCTGATCGGCGAAGGTGAGGAAATTATCAAGGCCGACGCCGCGTCCGAAGTTCGCGACGCCGGCTTGATTGCAGCCGCTCAACGGGTGGAGCACTACGAGATCGCCGGCTACGGCACCGTGCGAGCCTACGCCGAGAAACTGGGGGACCAGGCCGCCGCCGATCTGCTGCAAGAGACCTTGGACGAAGAGGCCAGTGCGGACGAGAAACTTACCCGACTGGCCGAGCGGAGCATCAACTTCCTGGCGATGCAAGCCGCCAGTTGAGGCTTGTCGGCTCAAAACCCGTGCGAAATTCGACGGGAAGGCGTCCGCGCTCGCATGCGAGCGCGGACGTTTTTCTTTGCCAAGCGGTCGGGGACTTGTTAAACTAAAAACTTACAGCCCACCCCCCGGCCGCCCCGCGGCGTCGTGCCGCTTTCATACAGTTTCTAGGAGTCTCGCTATGAATCCGTCCGCTTCCACGTCCGTTTCGCGTCGCGATATGATGAAGACCACCGCTGGCGTCGCCGCGGCGGGCGCGCTGG
>JBGTJT010000459.1:0-6930 GCA_041744995.1 Pirellulales bacterium
GCCGGCGAGCACGTCCGCGCGTGCGGCCTCGTCGGCGTCCTCGCCCGGATCGACGACCGCGACGATCGGAATGTCGTACTGCTGGGCGAACTCGAAATCCCGCGTGTCGTGCGCCGGTACCGCCATGATCGCACCGGTGCCGTAGCTGATCAGCACATAGTCGGCGATCCAGATCGGGACGCGCTCGCCATTGACCGGATTGCGGGCGTACGATCCCGTACACACGCCCGTCTTTTCCTTGGCCAGCTCGGTTCGATCCATATCACTCTTCCGCGCCGCCCGTTCGCAATACGAGGCGACCGCGGCGCGATACTCCTCGGTGGTGAGCGTCGCCACGGCCGGATGCTCGGGTGCGATGACCATATAGGTCGCGCCGAACAAGGTATCGGGCCGCGTGGTGTAGACCCGCAACACGTCGTCGCCCGGCTGCTTGGGAAAGCCGGCGGGCATGCGCTTGTCGGTCGTCTCGTCAAGCCGGAACGCCTCGCGCCGACGTTCCATGAACTCTTCGTAGATTTCGTCCGTCGGCGCGCCGTCGACCCGCTGCTCGGCCGTACCGATGAAGAAATCGATCTCGGCCCCTTCGCTGCGGCCGATCCAGTTACGCTGCAAGTGCTTGATCCCCGTCGACCAGTCGAGCCCCTCCAGGTCGTTCTGCAAGCGCTCCGCATAGGCGGTGATCCGCAGCATCCACTGTCGCAGCGGCATGCGGACGACCGGATGGCCGCCGACCTCGCTCTTGCCGTCTTGGACCTCTTCGTTGGCCAGCACCGTGCCGAGGTTGGGGCACCAGTTGACCGGCGCTTCGGTCTGATAGGCCAGACGGTGGCTGTCTTGATAATGGGCCACGGCGGCCAGCCCCTCGGCTTGTACTTCGGCGGGAATCGGCAATTCATCGATCGGCCGGCCCCGTTGCTGCTGTTCGTCGAACCAGGTGTCGTAGAGTTGCAAGAAGATCCACTGCGTCCAGCGAAAGTACTCGACGTCGGTGGTGGCCACCTCGCGATCCCAGTCATAACTGAAACCGATCATCTGCAACTGGCGGCGGAAGGTGTCGATGTTCTTCTCGGTCTGCACCCGCGGCGGGGTGTTGGTCTTGATCGCGTGCTCCTCGGCCGGCAGGCCGAAGGCGTCCCAGCCCATCGGGTGCAATACCGACTTGCCTCGCATCCGAGAATAGCGAGCGACGATGTCGGTGGCGGTGTAGCCCTCGGGGTGCCCCACGTGCAGGCCGTCGCCGCTGGGATAAGGGAACATGTCGAGCACGTAGATCTTCGGTCCTTGCGGCAGCCGCGGCGCGGCAAAGGTGCGGTTCTGCTGCCAGTACTGCTGCCACTGTGGTTCGATCGTGGCAGGATTATAGCGAGGCATTGTCTTAATCGGGGCTAAAGGATCGAACGTAACCTAAACGGGTGATTGTACTTGCCGCATGGGCACCCGCAAAGGGGCGATTCGCTGCGGTCGCAGTCCGTCGACCCTAAAACCGCGGCAGATGTTCGCTCGCCATAACGCACAAGTCGCAATTGATCTTGATGCCGCCCGGCAATTCGCCTAAATATCGCAGCCGTCCATGGGTGACGAACTACCGTAGGATGGGACCATTGTTCCGTCCGGATAATGAAAATCAAACTTCACGGACGGGACCATTGTCCCAGAGCTTTAAAGGGCTACCAGGGCCGTTGGAACAGGAGGAAACGAAGAAAACGGAGAGGTACATGCTCTGTTGACTCTGCCCCGCTCTGTTGCCTGAAGAGTCGAATGAAATTGCAAGAGGAATGCCTGCCAAGTTCGCGCAGGCGTTGATGCAAACTGACACGACGAACCAACCCAGAACAAAATACATGAAACTCGCTATACCGGCATGCGGTTTCGTACATAACGATGATCGCTTTGTTTGAGCAAACTGAGGGAAAAGGAGACAACAGAGAATTCTTTTCTTTGTTCCCTCCTGTTCAAAATCCTAGATACATTCAATTTGTTGCGCTAGCATCCTTGCGCCGCGTGTTCGTATTCCTCCTTTTCTTGTTTAGGAAGTCGCGATGAACCGTCCATTGCTGGCCTGGCCGCTGTGGCTGCTGCCGTTGTTTTTGCACTTGGCCTTGCTACACAGCCCCGTGGCCGCCGCGGAAGACGCCGAAGCATTCCCCTACACGGCCGTGGTGACCACCGACGACGTCTACGTTCGCAGCGGACCGGGCAAGAACTATTATCCCACCAGCAAGCTGCACGGCGGCGAACAAGTGGAAGTCTACCGGCATGATCCGGGCGGATGGTTCGCGATCCGTCCACCTCAAGATTCATTCTCGTGGGTGCCCGCCAAGCTACTGCAACTGCGCGACGACAAGCTGGCCGAAGTGCTGGAGGATCAATCGCCCGCACACGTCGGCAGCCTGTTCAGCGACGTCCGCGACGTGCGTCAAGTACGGCTGAAAAAGGGGGAGACAGTCGAGGTGCTGGGCCAAAAGCGGTTTGTAGACCAACAGGCGGGCGTCACAGAAACCTGGTACCAGATTGCTCCGCCGGCCGGTGAATTCCGCTGGATCTACGGCACGCTGCTGTCGCGCGACACGCCTCGGCCGTCCGCCGTCGAGCGTGAAGCGCGCGTTCAGATTCCGCTCGGCATGCAGGAAACCGACAACGACGCTCGGATCGAACGCAAACGGTTGATCGCGCGCCAGTTCGGCATCGAGGTGGAACCGGTCGCCAACGAACCGCCGGCCGATTCGATGCAAGTGGTGATGCTGGACGATGCAGACGAAGACTCCACCCGCGAAGTCCGTCTCGCGGAACCAAGCGAATCGATAGACCATCAAGCATCGCCGATCGCCGCCGCCGTGAAAGCGGACGATACGGTCGAGCAAGTCGGTTGGCGGGTGCCGGGCGACTTTCGCGAGCAGAACGAACCGGCCACTCCGCCCGCGAAGAACGCAAGCGAAGTGGCGGCAACCGTAGCGCGAGTCGTCGCGCCAGCAGTGCCACGGGTGGAAGTTCCCGCAACGGATATCTCGATCGATGACCAATTGGCAGCGATCAACGCCGAACTCTCGAAGATGGTGGCCGAGGAACCGACCGTATGGCATTTCGATCTCCTGCAGGCACAACTCGATAAAGTCCTTCAGCTCGCCGATACCGCATTGCAGCGTGGTCGCGCGCGACGTCTGGCGGATGAGATTGCCGAGTACGAACAGATTCGCCAGCGTTACGCAGAGATCGCCACGATCCAATCGTCGACCGACCAGGTCAACTCTCAGTTGGAGCAGCGACTCGGCGGAGATGGCGGGCCGTCGGTTCGCCCAGTACGGTTCGAGACAACCGTCGAGACGGGTGAACCACCGGTGCGCATTCCGCAGCCATTGGAGATTGTCGACCCCGGTCAATTCGACGGCGCGGGCCGACTGGCGCCAGTCAAGTCGCGGCTGACCGGCGCCCCGCCGTATGCACTGATCGACGCCGCGGGCGAAGTGTTGCTATTCATCTCGCCACAGCCGGGCGTGCAGTTGGAAGACTACCTTGGTAAACAGGTCGGCATCAATGGCCGCCGCGGTTTCATGCCGGAGCTAAAAATGCCCCACCTCACGGCGCAGCGGGTGAAGTTGTTGGAATAGCACCCGGAAGGGGACCGCAACGAATTTCCAGCGGCTACTTCGCGCGTGTCTCACACGCGATCTTCCTGAGACTCCAAGAGCATTTCCACCAATGTCGCAAGGTGCTCCTTGAGCGGAATAACGCCGTCGTCTTGAATGGTTGCATAAACCTCGTCAAACTGCTCGGCATCCTCGCGTGCGAATTGCAAGGCGTGCAGGCCCAGAGTTACGACGGAAAGCGCATTGGTGACATCATGCACCAGTCGGCGAACGGTTGCGGGGGCTTCGTCCTGGTGCGCAGTTCCTTGGTGAACTTCCGACATCGATTCGTTCCGCTTTAATGGTGATGCTGATCGGCCAACGGCGCGACGTCGGCGAGCAGTTTTCGCAGCTCGCTGGGATCGGCGGGCTTGACCAGGTGATAGTCGAATCCCGCCGCCTTACTCCGCAGCTTGTCTTCGTCCTGCCCCCAACCGGTCAACGCTACCAGAATGATCCCTTCACCCCATGGCTGCCGGCGGATGTGCTGCGCCGCCTCGTAGCCGTTCATTATAGGCATTCCGATATCCATTAACACAATGTTTGGCAAAAATTCCGCGGCGATCGAGACCGCGACCTTTCCGTCGTTGGCCGTTTGAGTCTGGTGACCGAACATTTCCACCGCCATGGCCAGCATGGAGGCCGCCGCTTTGTTGTCGTCGACGACAAGCACCCGGCACGATGTGCTCACTGCGTCCGGTGTACCGGTCGGCGGCGGCGGTTCGCTGCCGGCGGCTTCCTTCGAAAGGGGAAGACGCACGACGAACCGGCTTCCCTGCCCGGCTCCGGCACTATGGACTTCGACCGTCCCTTCGTGCATCTCGATCAGTGACTTGACCAATGTAAGGCCAATGCCCAACCCGCTGGTCGACTGCTGCATGGGATGGTCGACCTGGCCGAACATCTCGAAGATCTCTTCGAGCTTTTCAGCAGGTATGCCGATACCGTTGTCTTCCACCGCGATCTTCAAGTCGCGCTCGCCGCACTCGGCGGTCAACGCCAGCCGGCCGCCGGGCGGCGTATACTTGGCCGCGTTGGTCAACAGGTTGGAGACAATTTGAGCCAAGCGGTGCGGATCGGCTTGCAGTCGCACCGGGGGCTCCGGCAGCGAAATGCTGAGATCGTGCCGGGCTTCGTCTATCGCCGGCCGCGCCGCCTCGACCGCGCTTTGAATCACGTCGTTCAGATCGACATGGCTCTTGCGTAGTTCAAGCTTGCCGCGGGTGATCCGCGAGATATCAAGTAGATCGTCCACCAACGTCACAAGCTGCCGCATCTGCCGTTCCATCGTGTTGCGAACCGCTTCCATCTTCGCTGGATCGTCCGCCGCGTTCTTCATGACCTCCAGGCCGGTGCGGATCGGCGCGAGTGGATTTCGCAGTTCATGAGCCAACGTCGCCAGAAATTCATCCTTGCGGTGATCGGCCTCCGACAAGCGAGCCGCCACGTCGCGCAGCTCCTGCTGAATCTGCTTTTGCTCGCTGATATCGGTATTGGTGCCGAACCACCGCACAATGTTGCCTTGCTCATCGCGATAGGGAACCATGCGTGTGAGAAATGGCCGAAAGACGCCGTCGGCGCCCCGCAACGGAAACACCATGTCGAACGGTTGGCCGCTCTTTAGCGACCCGCGCCATCGCTGGAGCACTTCCGGTAGCACGTCCGGGTCGTGGACGCTTTGCCAGCCTAAACCTTCCATTTGCTCGAAGGTGGTGCCGGTATACTCGTACCAGCGGCTGTTAAACCAGTCGATATAGCCGTCCGGTCGCGACATCCACGCCAGTTGAGAGATCGCATCCGCCAACTGCACGAAGCGGGCCTCGCTCTCGCGAAGTTTGGCCTCGGCCTGATATTTTTCGCTGATGTCGCGAAAGACCAGCACGGCGCCTTGGGTGATTCCGTCCGCATCTTGTATCGGCGCGGCGCTATCGTCAATGAACCGTTCGACGCCGTCCTTGGCGATCAGTATGGTATGGTTTGCCAGACCGATGATGACGCCCTCTTGCAAGGCCCGCAAAGCGGGGTTGTCCACGGGCTGCCGGCTCTGCTCGTTGACGATATCGAACACATCCGCCAACGGCCGTCCTTGGGCGTCTTCGTTCGTCCAGCCGGTTAGCCATTCGGCCACCCGGTTGAGCATCGTGACCCGACCCTCGGTATCGGTCGTGATTACCGCATCGCCAATACTGGCCAGCGTGGTGCTGAAGCGATCTCGTTCGTGGCGAAGAAACGCATTGGCGGCGGCCAAATCCGCGGTCCGCTCCTCAACCCGCCGCTCCAGGTCGATGTTGAGCCGCTGCAATTCATGCTCCGTCTGTTTGCGAGCCGTGATCTCTCGCTCCAGCTCTTCCGGCGACCGCATCGCTAGCGCGCGCGGTGCAACCTGCATTAAGGCCAGCACGGTAACCCAGGACACTGCAGCGGTAAGAAGTTTCACTACTCCGGCAAAACGATACGCGGGCCACCAGAAGATGGCTGCTTCCATCAGATGAGTCAGGCCACAGAGTAGAATGAAAGCGCCGAATAGAAAGAAGACCTTGCGAAACGGCAGATCCTTGCGACGCAGGCTGAAATACAACAGAACACACGGAATAGCAAAATACGCCGACCAGACCCCCAGGTCGGAAAGGATATGCAGCCAGCCGTGGCCCGCGGTCCAATCGCCACAATTCCACCGCGACGGAAAGTCAGACGTATCGAAGAGCTGCGACCAGAAGTTCATCATCCGACCGGTTTCCTGGTCTATGCATATTGCGAAGAGCAAAAATTCAATCTATACAACGCGATTGATCCAGACAAGCGCGCAGGCATGCTTCATCGCGCTTTGGGGGAGAAGGCGACTGCTTAACGCTGTCGCAACCGCCGCAAATAGCTCTCCGCCAGCCGCAGGATTTCCGGATTCGGCTCCGTGCGGGTGGCTTCGTCCATTCGCTCGACAATCGCCGGATCGCGGGCGGTGCTGAGCATCGAGATTGCTTCGTAGCGGACCGCCGACGAATTGTCGTAGCTGAGCCAGATGAGCCACTGTAAAGCCCAAGGCGTGGCAGCGTTGGCAACCAGCGGGACCAGCGAGAGCCGGTCGGACGGGTTGGGAGAATTGAAACGGGCCACCAACTGAAAATCGGCCGGAGTAAAGCCGCGACGGAGAAGTTCCTGTTCCAGAGTCGGCAACTCTGTTGTCGAGACCTGGGGCAGCGTCCTTACCAATTGCAACGTCGTGGCCGACTGCACCTGCAACGTCGGTCGAGCCGTCGACGCCGGAACTTCCACAAGCTGCGGTTGAGGCAATGGATTCATCACATAGGCC
>JBGTJT010000460.1:0-13192 GCA_041744995.1 Pirellulales bacterium
GGTCCGGCCGGTGTGCTGCCCGGTGCGGCTCCATTCGGTTTCGCCATGTCGAGCCAGATAGACCTGCGGTAGCGGATGGTTGTTGGTCAATTGAAGGGACTCAAAAAAGGTTTAACCACGGAGGCACGGAGGACACTGAGATAGACGGGGCGGAAGATGAACATCTGAGTTTCCTATCTACTCCGTGCTCTCCGTGCCTCCGTGGTTTTATAAGAGCAACCATCAAGGTTCACTCGGCTATCGGCTCGATCTCGAAAATTTCCCGGAAGGTCGGCTGCGGACCGCCGTCTCGCGTTTTACCGTACAGCACGGTGCGCGCGTAGTGCAAGCGGTCTGGCAGTTCGGGCAACTTGAAATTATCTCCCTTCTGCAAGATGACGTCGGTCCGCGGCAGGTAGCCGAACTGCTGCTTGTTGGTCGATTCGACCGGATACCAATACCCGACGCCGGCGGCGTCTTCCAGATAGAACTCCGCGTAACTGTGGTTGGGAATCCACACGCAGCGGGCCGGAACGCCGTGGACGCGGCACATGGCGACGAACAGCGACGACAGTTCCTGGCAATCGCCGACTCCTTCGGCCAAGGCCGTGGCGGCGTCCTTGATTTCGGGCCGTTCGTGGTAGCGAATGTTGTCGATCGAGTAGGCGTGGATCGCCCGCACCTGTTCCCAGGGGGTGTCGGCGCCGGCGATCGCCTCGGCGGTGGCCGCAATGATGGTCCGATCGCCGCTGGGGATGAGTGGTCCCGGTGCGAGGTATTGCCGCAGGCTGCGGTCGGCGCGTGCGGGGATACTCAGGCCGTCGACCGACCTCGGTTCGACGATCGGTCGTCGCGTGAGGTCGAAGGTCGCCGTGGCGGTCGCCGTTTCCCCGGCCGCGAGCCGCGGGACGAGAATCATCATCTGCCGCGCCCCGTTCTCCAGGGTGCGGTAGCTGATGCGGCGGACCAGGGGGGATTTATCCTCGCCAACGATTTCGACCTGCTGCTCCGGCCACTCCATGGGAACCGTGATAATCCCCTGCAGGCCGGTGACGTCGCTATGGGCGGTCATCTCCAGGCCGATCCGCAGGCGCTGCTTCTGCGGCGGACCGAACCGGGGCGCCGCCACCGCGTTCTGCTTGGCCAGGGCCATTGCCTGCTGTTGGCTGGCGGGACTAAGACGTGCGATCGGCACCCGAATCTGTTCGCCGTCGGCCTTTCGCAGAACTGCGACTTGCTCGTCCAGTTCGACCAATTCCGCCTCGACCGAGAAATTGCCACTGGCATCGGTCCAGGTGGCGCACCAACCGACGGCGGCGGCGTGCGTCAGCAACGCCGCGGAAAGCAGGGGGGCGGCCCACAACAGCCTGCCAGCGGCCCTCGGATTGCTGTTCTCGATTCCATGGAGACCCATACTGCCAGTTTATCTCGCGGTTGCGCGCTTGTCGATTCAAAAAGGTCGCCTTAAAAGACGGCCGCAAAAAGACCGACGCCACATGATTGACACCCGCTGCCAGCCGCGCTAGACTCGCGGTGTTGGCCGTTTTTTCTTCTTGTTGGCATCTTGAGACCGGAGATCGTCCCATGTCGTTTGCTTACGCGCTTGTTGCCGCCACGTTACTGGCGGCGCCCCCGATTGTCATTGACGGTTCGCTTTCGGACAGCGATCCCAAGCACCCGGATCGGGGCGGTCCGGTGGTCCACCACGAATTCGAGACGGGCCTTCGCCAACTGCTGACGGTTACTGTTATGGGGGTTGGGGGCAATCTCGACACCTACCTTGAACTGGTCGGCCCCTCGGGGCAATCGTACGCCAACGACGACGCCGAGGGACTCAACGGCGGTTCGCGGCTGCAAATCGTCACGCCCGAAGACGGACCGTGGGACGCGGCCGTTTCCGGCTACGGCGATTCGACCCGCGGCAGGTATACTTTGACCATCGAAACCCGCGACTTGAAGCGGATCCTGTTCGAGCGGGGCGAGTTGACCGACGACGACCAGGTGCTGCTCAAAGGGGGCGAGCGGGCCGATGTGCTGAACCTGGATGTGAAGGCGGGCAAGACCTACGTCGTGCAGTTGATTTCGGCGGCCTTCGATCCGTTCCTCGCCCTGCATCTCAACGACGACGTGATTACCAACAACCGAGCCGAGGGCTTGGACAACGCCGCCCAGTTGATCTTCACCGCCGGCGGAGACGGCAAAGCCAAACTGGTTGTCACCACCGGCTACGACGCCAAGGCGCGGGGCCGCTACAGCGTGCGCGTTTACGAGGCCGGCGATGAAGGCAAATTGAAAAGCAAAGAAAAACCCGAGAGCGAACAGGCGGGCGACGACACGGAAGACGATGATGCGAACGAGGAGGCAGCGGAAGAGCAATAAGCCGTTTCGCAACCACGAAGTTCACTGTCACAAGGCACTGGCCTCGGAGAGAGCACCATGCGGCGTTACCGGCGGTTCCCGCATCTTGTCGTTGCCGCGGCCTGTTGCCTGGTTTGGCTGCACCAGCCGCCGCGGTCGGCGGCCGATCCGCTGCCAAGCTGGAATGCAGGCAAGTCGAAGGCCGCGCTGGTTGACTTTGTCGCGCGGGTGACCGATGGCGACTCGCCCGACTATGTACCGGCGGCGGAGCGGATCGCCACCTTCGACAACGACGGCACGCTGTGGTGCGAGAAGCCGATCTACGTGCAAGCGCAGTTCGCCATCGAGCGGGTCCGCCACCTGGCGCCGCAACATCCGCAGTGGAAGACGACCCCGCCGATGCAGTTTGTACTCGATGACAACATGCCGGCCTTGCTCCAGACGGGCAGCCGCGGTTGGGTGGAGTTAATCGCCGCGGCCCATGCCGGCCACACGACCGCGGAGTTCGAGCAAACGGTGCTCGAGTGGCTGGCCGCCGCCCGGCATCCTCGGTTCGACCGTCCCTATACGGAGCTGGTCTATCAACCGATGCTCGAAGTGCTCGAATACCTGCGAGCCAACGACTTCCAGACCTTCATTGTCTCCGGCGGCGGGTCTGACTTCATGCGGCCCTGGACCGCACAGGCGTACGGAGTCCCGCCGCAGCAGGTGGTCGGCAGTACGGTGGTGACGCGGTTCGAGTTGCGGGACGACAAACCGGCGCTGGTTCGTTTGCCGCAGCTTGAGTTTCTCGACGATGGCGATGGCAAACCGGTCGGCATTGGGCGATCGATCGGACGTGTGCCGATCGTGGCGTTCGGCAATTCCGACGGCGATCTTCAGATGCTGCAATACACCACCATGCGCCCTGGACCGAGCCTGGGCTTGATCGTCCATCATAACGACGCCCGGCGCGAATACGCCTACGACCGCGACAGCGACGTCGGCCGCTTAGACAAGGCACTCGATCAGGCGCCGCGGCGCGGCTGGATCGTCGTGAGCATGAAAGACGACTGGAAGGTGATCTTCCCCTCGGAAGCTGCTTCCGGCGGGGATTAAAAAACTTCCCAATGAAGCATGATCCGCAAGCACAGCGCGCGTTCGCCAGCGAGATTGTCGAGCGGCTCCGCGCCGCCGGATATGAGGCGTTGTGGGCCGGCGGCTGCGTGCGCGATCAATTGCTCGGCCGCATCCCCAAGGATTACGACGTCGCAACCAGCGCCGAACCGGACGCCATCCGCCAACTGTTCGGCCATCGGCGGTCGCTGCCGATCGGCGCGGCCTTCGGGGTGATCACCGTATTGGGTCCGAAACAGGCGGGGCAGATCGAGGTGGCCACCTTCCGCCAGGACTTCGAATACACCGACGGCCGCCGCCCGGGCCGGATCAACTTCAGCTCCGCTCGGGAAGACGCCCAGCGCCGCGACTTTACCATCAACGGGCTGTTTTACGATCCGCTCGCCAACGAGGTGATCGACTACGTCGGCGGTCGGCAGGATCTGGAAGATCATCTGATCCGCGCCATCGGCGATCCGGTCGAACGATTCACCGAGGACAAGCTCCGCGTGTTGCGGGCGGTGCGGTTCAGTGCCACGTTTGCCTTTACCATCGAACCGGCCACGTGGGACGCCGTCTGCGCCATGCACGACGCCGTGGGAGTGGTCAGCGCTGAACGGATCGCCGCCGAGATGCGCCGCCTGCTGGTCGAGCAACATCGCGCTCAGGGACTGCAATTGCTGCACGCCAGCCGCCTGTGGGAAGCGATCGTGCCGCCGCCGTTGCAGCACCCGGCGGAGAACGCCTGGGCGGAGGCCGTCGAGGTGTGCGACTACCTGGAGACGCCCACCTTTCCTACTGCCGCGGCGGCGCTGGTTGCTCCGCTGGCGGACAAGTGTGCCGCGCTCCAATTGTGCCGTCAATGGAAACTCTCCAATGCCGAGACGGATCGAATCGCCTGGCTGATTGACCATGCATACGTGCTGGACAATGCCGCCCACCTGCCGTGGCCTGCGCTGCAGCCGATCCTCATTCACGAAGCGTTCGAGGAACTGCTCACCTGGGGCGACGCCCGCGTCGCGGCCCGCTTGGCCGACCGCGTCCACCTTGAATATTGCCGCGAGCAGCTCGCCCGGCCGGCCGAACAGCTTGATCCTGCTCCGCTGGTCGACGGCGCCGACCTGAAAGCGTGCGGCATCCGCCCTGGGCCGATGCTGGGGCAATTGCTGGCGACGATCCGCACCAGGCAACTCGCCGGCGAGCTTACCAGCCGCGACGAGGCGCTGCGGTTCATTCGCGAAACCGCCGGCCATGCGGAATAGCCCGCATCAGCGGCTGCGCCAGAAGCTGGGCATGAACAGCACCACGATCACGAAGATTTCCACTCGGCCGAGCATCATCAGCCAGATGAACAGCAGCTTGGTGAGCGGGCTGAAGTTGGTGTAGTTCTCCTTGGCGCCGACGGTGCCCAGCCCAGGACCGATGTTGTTGAGCGTGGCGGCCACGCCGCTGGCGCTGTCGATCAGCTTGTGCTGCGTATCGAATCCCCAGGTGGAATCGGGTTCCACCGTCACCACGAACGCCCAACTGAATACAAATATCGCCAGAATCAGACTGAAGTAGACCAGAATGTTCTTTCGCAAGTCGGCATCCTCGATGGCCTCGCCGCCGAGGCGGATCGGCCGCACGACCGTGGGATGAAACGACTTCTCGATCTCCAGTTTCATGATCTTGAGAAACAGGATGTGGCGGATCACCTTCAACCCGCCAGCGGTGCTGCCGGCGCAGCCGCCGACGAACATCAACAAGAACAGCGTTCCCCGTCCGAAACTGTTCCAGCCGTCGAAGTTGTCGGTGCCGAATCCGGTGGTCGTAATGATTGCCACCACCTGAAATAGGCCATAACGAATGCCGGTGGAGAGCCGTTGCAACAAGGTCAGGCCCGGCCAATCGCCGTAGGCCAACCCGAACGCAATGACCGCGGTCGAAAGCAACAGAATGACCGCGAGGTAAACGCGCCATTCGATGCTTCGCAGCAGCCGCCTGGGCTGTCCGATGAGCGTATAGTACAACAGCGTGAAGTTGGAGCCGCCCAGCAGCATGAACAAAATGATCACGTACTCGAGCGCCGCGTTGTCGAAGTGCCCGACGCTATTGTTCCAAGTGCTGAAGCCGCCGGTGGACAACGTGCTTAAGGCATGGCACAAGGCGTCGAACAGCGATAGCCCGAAAAACATCAGAATCAGCGTCAGCAGCACGTTCAGCCCGCAGTAAGTGCCGGCAAACAGCCAGGCGGTGTGCTGCATCCGGGCGGTGGCGCCTTCCTTGGTGGGGCCGGGTATTTCGGTCCGCATCAGCGCCTTGCCGGCGGAGCCTTGCCCCAGCACCACGACAAATAGCACGATGATGCCCAAGCCGCCGAGAAACTGGGTGCTGCTCCGCCAAAACAAGATGCAATGGGCGACTAGGTGGGGATCCTCCAGGTCGTCGATGACCGTCGCCCCAGTCGTGCTGAAGCCCGACTGCGACTCAAACAGGCAATCGATCACATCCATCTCGGCCCAGCGAGTACGATAGTTGTTCTTACGATTATCCGGCGCGTCCGAGTCGCGGGCGTCGTCGGGAAACAGAATCGCCGACTGCCAATGTTCATTCTGCGCGGCCAAGTCGCGCAACAATTGCGGCGCCAGATGGTTTTCGGTGGCGGCGATCAGTGCTTGCTCATCCAGGCCGACGGCCCGCTGATCGGCCAACGCCAGCAGCACATCGTACTGGTCCGGATCGAGTCGATCCATCGGCACCCAGTGCTGGCGAAACAGAAAGCCGTAGCCGGTAATATCTTCCACCAGGGGCGGATGTTCCGGCCCCATCAGCCGCACGGTGCTGGCGCGATAGGTATTGGCCAGAAAGTAGGGCAGCGCCCCGAGCACCGTGGCCAACACCCAACTGAGGCCGACAATGGCCATCGCCTCCTTGCGATAGAGATGGCCGCCGCTGCGGCCGTAGAGTCGCAACATCAATCCACAAGCCAGGCAAATTACAAACGAGATCGCCAGCGCGGTGAACCCGCGCCACTCGAAGGGATAGGGACCGGGGTGCCCGGTGCGGCGCCCCAGCGCCGGAAAGGCCCATGGCAGGCTGAACAGCATGGCAACGCCGATCAAAATCGAAACGGTGCCGATGTGTCGCGCGACCAGTCGGGTGTTCATCGCTGCTGTTACCGGTCCGCCTGGAAAAACTCGAGCATCGCCGCCAGCGACGAGTCTTCCACCAGGATCAACGCGGTGTCTCCTTGTTGGATGCGGTCATTGGGGCCGGGTACCGTTACGAAGTCCTCTCGCAACAGGGCCGCGACCAGGCACTTGGGGGGCAATTGCAGTTCGGCCAGTCGCTGGGTGGTCGCCCTCGCTCCGGCGGGCACGTCGATCTCGATCACGTTGAGTTCGCTGCCCCGCAACGCCATCCGCGAAAGAATCGGTCCCGGATTGACCATGCTAAGGACTTGCTTGGCCATCACGTCGCGCGGACTGACTGCCACGTCGATGCCCAGTTTATTGACCACCTCGGCATAGTCGGGGCGGCCGACGACCGCCATGATCGCCTTGGCGCCGATTTCGCGAGCTTCGACTCCGGCCATGATGTTGTTCTCGTCGTCGCCGGTGCAGGCCACGAATACATCGGCGGCGCCGACCCGCTCCTCCTCCAGCACGGCGCGGCGGGTGGCGTCGACGTGAACGACGGTGGCATGCTTCAGATGCGCCGCGATGAATTCGCAGCGGTCGCGGGAATGTTCCATCAGCAGCACCGAGGTGCGGCTGCTCTCGAGGATCCGCGCCAAGTGGTAGCCTGTTTCTCCCGCGCCGGCGATCACCACCCGCTGGTGGGCGCCGCTCTTGACGACGAACTTGTCGACTAAATCCTCCAGCTTCTCGCGCTGTCCGATAAGGGTCACGCGATCGCCCGCCTCGACCGCGTCCTCAGCGCCGCCGATCCACGTTCTCTCGCCGCGGTTGATCGAGCCGACGCGGACTCCCACCGGCAGTTTCAGTTCTTTCAGCGGTTTGCCGATCAGGTGCGATTTCTCATGCACGATCACATCCTGCACTTCCAACTCGCCGCGGGAGAAGTTCTCCATGATGACCGAGCCGGGATTGCGAATGTAGTGCGCCATCTCGACCGCCGACAGATGCTCCAGGCTGAGCAGCCGATCGATGCGGAAATGCCGCTGGTAGTCGAACGTGCTCAGATCGCGAAACACCGGCGCGTAAACCCGCGCCATCGCCCGGCTGGCGCCCATCGCCTTGGCCATGCTGGCGCCGATGATGTTCACTTCGTCGATGCCGGTCAATCCCAGGCAGATATCCGAGCCGATCACCCCCGCCTGGAACAGCACGCTCGCCTGCGAGGCGCTGCCGGTTACGACCGCGACGTCCAGCTCGTCGTTGAGCCGACGGGTATGCTCGGGATTCTGGTCGACGACCACCACGCTGTGGCGATGCTGGCACAGCAAGTCGGCGACCCACGTGCCTACCGTACCCGCCCCTAGAATGACAACTCGCATCGGAGGCCAATCGCGTTGAAGATAAAATCAAACGCGTATTGTAGAGAAGCATTAGCCCAGGGTGAATACACCCTGGGCTAATGGGCTAAGTGCGAATCCGCCTACTTGCTGAACTTGTTCAACTGCTTGTTGGTTTCGTTCAGCGTATACTCCAGGTATTTGTCCATGGGGTAGATAAGCACCTCGGTGGCAATTTCCCCGGCTTCCGGCGTGCGGAAGAAGCTCAAGGCACGAACCGCCTCCAGCCGTACCAACGGATGTTCGTCGTTGACCTGCTGTTGCAGCAGTTTCAGCGGCTCGTCCACCCGATCCCGCCAGTAGCAGAGCACCTTGGTGGCGGCCGCCCGGGCGCGATGATCCTTGGAGGCGAGCACTTGCTTCAGCAGGTCGACGTCGACCGTGTTGTGGTACTGGTGAACCCACAGCCCTTCGAGCCGGTGATGCTCGTAGTCCTTGTGGTCCTTGTCCAGCCCGCCGAGCCATTTTTTGGTCGCCGCGATCACGTCCTTGCTGGGGCGGCTGCTCAGTTCGATCTTGGCGCGGTACCGCGTGCGATCGTTGTGCTGCTTGAGCTGTTCCAGCAGTTGCTCGATGGTCAACTCGGTCATGTCAGGCTCTTGCGACAGCGGGCGACCCTCGTAGGTGATGCGGTACACCCGGCCATGTTCATCGTCGCGATTGGGATCGCGAATGTGATGCTGCATGTGGCCGACAATCGCATTCGTCCAGTCGGTGAACCAGATTGCTCCGTCGGGACCGATCTCCACGTCAACGGGACGGAAGTTGCGGTCCGACGACTGCACGATGACTTCGGTTTCATCCGCCTGAAAGCTC
Source organism: Pirellulales bacterium (assembly GCA_041744995.1). Taxonomy (GTDB): domain Bacteria; phylum Planctomycetota; class Planctomycetia; order Pirellulales; family UBA7805; genus JBBDLY01. The sequence continues at coordinate 8,768 of JBGTJT010000460.1, forward strand.
GCTCCGTCGTCGCGGAACTTGTACTGCAACATACCCTGCATGCCGATCACGTTGAGCACCAGCAGGTTGCCTTGCATCTCCTCTGGGAAATGGTCGCTGGAGAGAATCTCCGTGGCCGCACACGGGCGGGTGCGCTTGTTGTACAAAGTGGGACATCCGCCGTGGGCGGCGGGGAAGTCGAGATGCCCCGAGAAGAGCGTCTCGTGGTAGGGGACCGCGCCTGTGCCGTCGTGGACGAAGCCTTGTCCCCAGCGGTCGTACACATGCCCGTGCGGATTGGCAAAGCCGTACGGCACATGGCGATTGACCTTGAAGGTGTTCGGCTCGAACCGCCACACGCAGCCATTCATGTTGCGCAACGGCCCATAGGGGGTTTCAATCTGGGTACGATGGAACGTGCCCTCCTGAAAGTAGACCGCCCCGCCTGGATCGATCACCATGCTGTTGGCCGCATGGTGGGTGTCGCCGGAGCTAAGTCCGTGCAGCACCCGCTCGCGGACGTCGGCCACGTCGTCGCCGTCGGTGTCCTTGAGGAACCACAAGTCGGGAGCACAAGCTACCAACACGCCGCCGTTGTAAAACTCGAACCCGGTCGGATTCTGCAGCCCGGTGGCAAACGTCTTGCACTTGTCGGCGCGGCCATCACCGTTGGTATCCTCCAGGATGAGTAGCTTGTCTTCCATTTCATCCTTGGGCTTCCAGCGGGTATAACTGGGCCAGGCGGCCACCCACAGCCGGCCCTTGGTGTCGAAGGCCATTTGCACCGGGTTGATCAACTCGGGAAAGTCCTCCTCGGAGGCAAACAGGCTGACCTTCATGTTCTTGCCGACGGTCATGTCCTTGATCGCATCTTCCCCGCTGGAATACTTGTGCTTGCCGCCCGGCAACGGACCGGGGAGGTTGGTCTTGACCTCGATAAATTCCGGCGTGTTGCCGTCGTCGACCTTGATCGACTTGCCGTTGGCCGCGGCCCAAATCGCCTTGTCGCGATTGGCCGTCATGACTTCGAGAATCTCATTCTCGCGATCCATCACCTGACGGTTCGAGATGCCGTTGTACGACAGCCCCGATCGGCCGCCATGCACGTTGAAGCCGTCGGTCGGCTGGTAGCGATTGAACCAGTGCAGGTTCTTGTCTTGGATGGCGGCTCGCAACTTGGCGAGCACCGCCTCATCCGACTTGGGCGCCGCTTCATCGAACAGCGCCCCGTCGATGATTTCGGCCACGACCCGGTTGCCTGCTTCGTTGAGATGGATGCCGTTAATCGTCAGCGGTTCCTTCGCCTTTTCATAGGCGGCCAGCGTGGGCGTGAACAGGTCGACGAACTTCACGCCCGTCTGCTTCGCCACCTCGGCGACCGCCTCACTGTAGAGCTTGAGGTTTTCGTTGATTTCCTTCCCATCGGGCAGGTTGGGGTCGTCGAGGTTCTCGAAGGCGTTCGGCGAGAACAGCACAATCGACGGCGCCGATTCGCCGTTGTAGCTCTTGCTTAACAGGCCACGAACCTGGCCGGTCAACCCGTTCTTGAATTTGCTCAGCCCCTCCTCGCCCTCGAACGATTCGTTGAAACCGAAGAACACGAAGATCGTGTCGGCCTGGGTGCGGTTGAGCCATTCGTCCTGGCTGCCGTAGCCGTCGACCCGCAGCCGCTGGTCGACCGCGTCGGCTGAGAAACCCAGGTTGCGTACCACCAGTTGCTTGTCGGCGAACCGCTTTTGCAGCATCGCTTCCAGCCAGCCGTCGTGCTGCATCCGTTCGGCCAAGGTGTTGCCGATCAGCGTGATGCGCTGGCCCTGGCCGATCTCGAATTTGGCAGGTTCGGGCAGCTTGGGTTCGTCCGCCTTATTGTAGAGCAACGCGGCGGCCGGGATGACCTGCTTGGCGCCGCCCGGCGCCTGCCAACTGACGACGCACGCGGCGCCGCCCGTGTTGTTGAAGTAGTCGACCACCAGGTCGTGCAGACCGGCGTCGAGTTGGAGCTTGGCATGCTTCTCGGTATTCGCATGCAGCCCGTCGTTGTCGATCACCTGCTTGCCGCCAATCAACATCCGCGAGCCGTCGTCGGACGAGAGAAACAGCGTGTACTCGCCCGCCTGCTCGACTTTCAACTTGCCGAAAAAGCGGACCGCAACCCGTTCCGATCGTCCGCCCGTCAGGCTGGCAAGGTCTTGCGACGAGCCAATCTTAATCGTCGAAACGATTTGAGAACTATTCGGTTCGGCGGCGTCGCTGAACTGGGAAAGCGAATTGATTTCGCCATCCTGGTAATAAACGCGCGCCAACAGGCCGGCCTTGTATTCCTCGGCGGCTAAGGTCATCGGTAGCACGAGCAGCGTCAACAAGGCAACGGATACCAAGCGTTTCATAGGGGATTCCTCTGGGAAGTAAAATGGGAGTGATCGAAAGGAAGGCGCCCCGCGCCGACTGCGGCGATAGCAAGGGACGAAGGTTCGGTGGGGTAGGGACTTTAGATTAAGTAGCATCTCAGCTTAGCCAAACCGTCAACATACCAGACAAACGGGCACGACGCCAGTATTTTTGTGGCTGTAGCACGGCAGTGCCGAAGTTGCCAGTTTCGGCCACCTGCGGCATTAGATCAACTTGGGAAGCAGTGCCGACGCAAAGCTCAACACGAAGAAAAAGCCCGCCATATCGGTGACGGTCGTTAGGATTGGCCCGGAGGCCAGCGCCGGATCGAAGTTGAGCCGTTTCAGCCACAGGGGAATCAGCCCCCCCAAAGCAACCGCCACGATCGTATTCAGGGCCAGCGCGGCACCCACGACAATTCCCAGCCAGACATTGCCTTGCCACATCCAGGCGACCGCCGCAATCAAACCGCCCAAGGCGCAGCCGTTGATGGTCCCCACGGTTATTTCTTTGAGGAACACGTAGGCCAGTTCGGTCGGTTTGATCAGCCCCAGTGTGAGTTCCCTCATGCTGACGGCCACGGCCTGCGCGCCGCTGTTGCCGCTCATGTCGGAGATGATCGGCAGAAACACGGCCAGCGCGATCACTTGCTGCAGCGTGTCGGTGTAGAAGGCAATGACGCTGGCCGCGACCACGTTGAGCAGAATGTTGATGCTTAGCCAGGCCAGCCGGCGCCGCGCCCGCAGCAGCAACGGCATCGACCGCAGCTCCTCGGCGATAATGCCCGCCGCCTTGCGGAAATCGTCGTCGGCGCGGTCGCCGTAAGCCTCTTCCATATCGACCCGTTGCACCACGCCCAACATTTCGCCTGTTTGGCTCACGACCGGCACGCCGAAGAAGTTGTGCTCGTCGAAGAACTCCACAATCTCGTCGAGCGTGGCGTGATCGCCGATCGTAATCGGATGGTGGATCATGATTTGCTCGATTCGCTGGCCGGGGCGCGACAGCAGCAGGTCGCGCAGTGGCAGCACACCGACCAGTCGCTCGGCGGCGTCGACGACATAGGCATATTGCACGTCGTAGTCGGCGTACTCCTCGGCGTTGCTTCGCAGATCGTCGATCACCTGCTGCGTGGTGTACTCGGCCGGATAGGCCAGGTACTCGGTAATCATCAGGCCGCCCGCCTCGCGCTCGTCGTAGCTGGCCAGCTCGCGGGCTTCCTCGGCTTGTTCCGGCTGCATTTGCTCGAGGATCGCCTCGGCGTCGGCGGCGTCGAGTTGGCCGAGCAAGTCGGCCTGCTCGTCGCTGGGAAGTTCATCGACGATTGCGGCGGCCGCTTGTGGCTCCAGCGTGGCGATTAGCTCGGCCGCCTGGGCGTCGGCCAAATGCTCGATCAGTCCGGCGGCGTCGGCTGGTTCAAGCTGGACGAGCACCTTGGCCTGGTCCTCCTCGGTCAAGCGAGACAAGGCCCTGCCTGTTTCGTTGCTCGGCAACGAATCCAAGAATGTTTCGACCGCGCCGGCGTCGCCTGCGGCCACCAGTTGCTGCAACTCCTCCCAGGGGCGCTGCTGTTCGCTGTCGGGTGTTTGTTCAACGGTATACATGGGGTGCTTTCGCTTGATAATGGGAAAAAATCGGCCAACCGGCGGGTGGTGAATCCGGCACCGCTCACGCAAGCCGCTGAGTCGATCGTGCGGCCTGTCTGACGCGCGCTTGCTCCTACAACATAACAGGATTGACAAACACATTGCAGGACAAGCATGCTGAGTATCGGCCACGTTGCGGAAGCTGCCAGCACGTGGCGGACGCTGCCAGCGTCCGCGGCGTAGCGGAATTCACCAGAATTCCGACGCAGTGGAGTGGAGCATCCAACGGCGCGCAGCGGAACTCTCGGCGAGTTCCGCTACACTCTTCGTTGCGATCGCGGTAGGGACCGCCGTTGCCGGCGGCCCCCCGCTCAGATCCGTACGTGAACTACTCGCTCATACGGCTCCTGCCGCAAGTCTGGCGCGAAATCGGGTATTGGGCCAAGGGTGAGTGATGCGGGGACGCGGCAGA
>JBGTJT010000461.1:0-3463 GCA_041744995.1 Pirellulales bacterium
AATGGCGCCAAGCATCGCCGGCCCCACGGTCGTCGAAAGCGACTCTCCGCCGGCGGCCTGCACTGTGACTAGCGATGTGGCGGGTGCCGTGGCGTGCCAGATGCTGGCGGAGGCGTTGATGACGAGCGCCCAGACGAAGGCGGGATAGGTGATCCAGTTGGGAATCTTGTGGCGGCGAAGATCGGTCCACGAGGCAACCGCCAGCATCGCCAGCAACACGAAGCCGGCAAACGTATCGACCGTCGCGGCGGCGGTCGTGTCGGGCCAGATCGAGCCAAGCGGTCTGGCCGCAACCCACAGAGTTCCCAGCAACAGCGGCGTGGCGCTCGCGGCAAGCCAAGCATTACGCCGCTGGGCTGACAACAGATTTGGCTGACTTAGCGACGGCATCGGCGCGGTTTGGTGGACCATCATGACTACAGCCCTCTACGCATCGACGGTCCCAGGCCAGGCGCCCACGCCCCGGGCGACCCTCGGCGATCAACAACGATCAACCGTTGATGACACTCATGACCTTGTCTTTCATGGCCGTCAGCGCGTCTTTGCCGACAGTCGTCATAATCACCAGCAAAATGGCGCCGACCGCGACAATCATCACAATCTGCAGCGGCTCCAGCCCTTCTTCATCTTGATGAAATTTCTTCAGCGAGTTAAAAAACGACGTTCTCATAATGGAGCTCCTCGACCAACAGAACCCCCCGTTCGGGCGACCAACGAGGCCGTCCGTTGAGGGCCGATCACTAGTTTATCATAGGCTTTTGGGCACGCAAGCAAAAATTTGCTCTGACTCAGCGCCTAACTCTCTGCGTTCCGGCTTCCTACGTTATATATGTCCGAATGGCCGGCAATCCAGACAGATTTTCCCCTGACGATTGCAGTGAGAACCTTCGTTGACGCAGAAAATGGCAATTCGTTAGGGAGCGAACAGTTGCGACGTCAAAAAAGCATTGAGTTTTCCCCCGAACCAATAATAGAGTCCCTCCAGGCGGTCAGGGCGTCTTTGCCGATCGTCGTCATGAGGACTAACAAAATGATGCCCACCGCGAAGATCATCACGATCTGCAGCGGCGTCAGCCCATCTTCATCTTGTTGAAATTTGTTCAGCGAGTTAAAGTACGACGTCTTCATAATAGTGTTTCCCGAACAAACCAACTCGACCGCCCGGATGGGCATCGAGGCGCCCATTAAGGCAGAAGCTTTCTCGGATTCAGCGATAAAGCCCTGCGTTACGGCTTCCTAGTTATATATGTCCGAATGGCCGGCAATCCAGACAAATTTTCCCCTGAGGATTGGGCTGAGAACTTTCGCTGACGCAGAAATGGCAATTCGTTAAGGGGCGAACAGTTGCGACGTCAACGCAATGCGGTCGGCGTATCCCATTTCAAACGGTTCCTTGGCGAACGTGGGACGGACGCCGGTGGGCGCCAGCGCCCCCAGCAATCGCCCCGTCTCGTCCAAGCCCTCGGCCCCGAACAGATACAAATCCTCAAAGCGATAATTGCCGTCGCCGTCGAGACCGAGGCACTCGGTGATGGCGCGGATCTTGCGCGAGCCGTCGCGGAACCGCGAGATTTGCACCACCAACTGTATGGCCGAGGCGACCTGGGTCCGGGCGACGTGTACCGGCAGCGAGACGTCGCTCATCATGCTCAACGTTTCCAGCCGCACCGCGGCGTCGGAGGCGGTTGTGGCGTGTACGGTCGTCAGCGCGCCGGCGTGCCCTGAGATCATCGACTGGATCAGGTCGAGTGCTTCGCCGCGGCGGACTTCGCCGACGATGATCCGGTCGGGCCGCATGCGCAGCGAGTCGACAAACAGATCGCGAATCGTGACCTGGCCGCTGCCGTCGGGCCGCGCCGGCTGGGCCTCGAGGTAGACGGTGTGCGGCTGGTTCAACTGAAGCTCGGAACTATCCTCGATGACCACGATCCGTTCGTCGGCGGGGATTTCCGACGACAGTGCGTTGAGCAGCGAAGTCTTGCCGCTGCCGGTGCCGCCGGCGATGATCACGTTCTTATGCAGCAACACCGCCAGGCTGAGAAACTCCCGCGCCTCTTCCGTCAAACTGCCCCAGGTCACCAGTTGCGCCAGATCGAACGTGGCGCGGTTGAACTTGCGGATGGAAATGCACACCCCCTGACGGGAACTGGGGGGAACGATCACATGCACTCGCGAACCGTCCGGCAGTCGTGCATCCATGCTATGCTGGTCGCCCCCCACGTCGCGATGGGCGTACTCGGCGATGTTTCGAGCGGCGGCCAGCAACGAGGCGGCCGAGGGAAACCGCAAATCGCTCAATTGCAGCTTGCCTCCTCTTTCAAAGTAGATATGCTCAAAGCCATTGATTAAGATTTCAGATACGCTCGCGTCTTCCAGCAACGGCAAAACAGGGGCCAGGAAGTGCCGAGTCGTTTCGCTGTAAATTTCCTTGGTGTCCAAGTTCGGGTACTCCTGAATGTAAGCGAGCTTTGGTTTTGAGTGGTTTTTCTGTCACGACCAGCGGCTCAGGCTCTCGCATCGGATTGGCCCGCATTAATATTGCATGTTGCGCCGCGCGGCCGCTGGGCCTGGCTTGGTCGCGTGGTTTCGCTTGTTTTCGAATTGAACCGTGAGCACTCCGAGGTACCTGACTATGTCGATTGACCATTCCTACGAGCTGTTCGAGAAGTTGGGAGCGGGCGAGGACACCGCCGTCTATCGGGGCTACGATCTATCGCTCGGTCGCGACGTGGCGATCAAGCAACTCGACGAGCGATACCGCAAAGACCCAGTCCGGTTGGAGCAATTTCTCAAGGAAGCCCAGTTTTTGGCTCAGCACGAGAATGAGCACATCTTGCGGATCCACACCGTCGACAAGAACAAGGGATGGATCATCATGGAGCTCATGCAGGGCACGTTGGCTGCCAAGGTGGCCCACGGTCCGCTCGATCCCGCCCTGGTCCGCAGCATTCTCCAGCAGGTGCTGAGCGCGCTCGAGTTTTTGCACAAACAACATAAGGTACACGGCAAGGTTCGTCCCAGCAATATCCTCTTCAACGACCAGGGACTCGTCAAGCTGAGCGATTTCGAGGCGATCGACGCCTCGGGCGAGTTGCGGGCGCCTGCCGGCAGTAAAAAATACCTGGCCCCCGAGTTGCTGAAACCGGAATTCGGCCCCTTCGGTCCCCAGTTGGATCTGTATTGCCTCGGCTTCACGGCGCTCGAATTGCTGAAAGGCCCCGGTTTTGATTCCCTTGTTCCCGGAACCGGCGTCGACGCGGTCAATGTCGACCTGGCCTGGATGCGGTGGCACAGCTCCGAAGAATCGCTCCCCGCCGTCAGTGAATTGCTGCCGTCGACCCCGCCCGATCTGGCGGAAGTGATCGATCGCATGCTGCAGAAGAAGGTGGCGGATCGTCCCAGCGGCGCACAAGAAGTTCGCAAAATGCTGTCCGACGCCCCGCTGGTTCGCGTGGCACCGGCG
>JBGTJT010000462.1:0-5674 GCA_041744995.1 Pirellulales bacterium
GCGCCGTTCCGGCAACGTTGCTGCCGGAACGGCGCGGCGGTCACGTTTTGTAGCATGGTGAATCTGGTGCGCCGCTTGGTCCGGCCTACCGCTTTCGAGCAGACCGGTCGCGACCGCTAAATCCTCAATCTGAAGTCCTAAATCCGAAATCCTAAATCCAACTCACTCCCACGGCATCAGTTCCCAATCGACGTACTCCTCGATCGCATCGGCGGCGATGCTGTATTGCTCGCCGCGACGGGTCTTGCGTTTGAAGGGCACCCCCGCGTCGCGAAACAACTGTTCGACCGATCTGAGCAGCAGTTTGCGGGCGTCGTCGGGGTTGCTGACCGACTCGATTAATCGGTTCGCCACGGAACCCGCCACCTGGGCCTCGGCATGTTCGTCGGCGCGGTCTCGAGCGTATTCCAGCATTCCAGCCACGACCACCCGCAGGCGATGCGTCCGTCCGTCGGGCACAATGCATTTGAGCATCTCGGTCCACACGCTGTAGGTAGTGTCGCCCACGACCAAGGCGAGCGATCGATTCTCTTCCGCCATCCGCAATGCTCCTAGGTGTCTTGCATGCCGAGCACGCTCTTGGCGTAGTCGTGTTCCTTGCCTTCGGCCATTTGCAGCAGGCTGGAGAAGAACTCCTGCACCCGCGGCACGTTGCTCTCGTCGCGACCTTGCTGGTAGAACTCGATCAGCCGCTGATCGGCCTCGGCCGCGGCGGCAAGAATCTGCTCCGCCGTGCCGCCGCCGTTGGTCTTTTCGCTGACCTCGTCCCAGGCGTGGGCCAGCAGTTGTTTCAATTCGTGCGCCGAGGTGAACTGCAGCCAGGTATTCAACAGGCCCTCGACGGCGTCCTGGTCGTAATCATCCAGCGCCTGTTTGACGGCCTGCTCGTGCCGGCCCATGTATTTGAGCAGCAGGCTCAGGCGCTCGTCCGATTCCGCCTCGCCGACCGACTCGTACAAATCGCGCAAGTCGGCGTGGAACTTTTCGATGAGCTTGATTAAGTCGCGTATTTGGGAGTATGCCATGTCAGATATCAGTAACTTGGAGGTCGACTTCACCAGGATTTTGGATCGCTGGCCTGATGCACCAAACGAACGACCAGCGGAATCGACTTTCGAGTGTCAAGGAGAAACATATACGGCATTGTCGGAAAGCGTGAGAATCTCAAAATCGACGAAGGAACAAATGGAAAAACTGAGGAAGAGTTCTCAATGAGGTCGATTCTTTCGCGGCACTCTTCTCGAAAACGCTGCCCCGACTCAGGGGAAACCGAGTCGTAGTAATCGACCGCATTCTGCATGTCTTGAATCGCGCGGGACGCGAACCTGATCCGATCAGACATTTCGGTCTACTCGTCGCAAAAACTCCTCCTTACCGATCGTTAGCTCTGGATTACGATAGCACTCGTCCGCGATGCGCTCAGCTTCTCTCAGGTCAGACGGGGAGATCAATAATCTGTCATCCGAAGCAGCGATATCGTCCCAAATACCTTGTACAATTGCAATCCGCTCGGAGATTGGTAATGTTCGCACTTGCTCGACAATTGGGTGCATCGAACACCTCCCGCAGTTAATGGTGGCCTCGCGGCGGTCAGTTTGATTGAATAGCGCTGGTAGTCGTAGAAAATCCCTTCCCGTCCATCCGTCGCCATAGTTCCTCTTCGTCGATCGCGATTGACGCATCTCTATTGTACGCTTCGATGCGTCGCTCGATTTCGGCGAGTTCCTCGTCTTTTAGCGTAATCGGCTCTGAGGACGAAGCAATATCGCGCCAAATTTGACCAACGATCTGCAACCGCTCAGCAACCGGCAGCGCTCTGATCTGCTCAACAATAGGATGCATTGAGTCACCTCCTGCGTTTCTCCACCTATTCTATTCAAAAGCCGGCCGGACTGTCAGTGTGAGTCTACCGGATTATTCACAACGAGCCACTCCGGTACAATATACGCCTTGCACCCCGTTCGCATCTTACGGAATCGCCCCATGATAACCAACGCCCAAATTGCCGGCCAACTCGAAACGATCGCCGACCTTTTGGAGTTCGATGGGGCCAACCCGTTCAAGGTGCGCGCCTACCGCAATGCGGCTCGTACGATTGGCGATCACCCGACGCCGCTCGCTTCCATGATTGCCGACGACCAGTCGCTGACCGAGATCAAGGGGATTGGCAAGGATCTGGCCGAGTATGTTACCGAGATCATCGAGTACGGCAAATCGTCGGTGTTGGAGGAATTATTGGAGCGGATCCCCTCGGGCGTGCTCACGATCATGCGGGTGCCCGGCGTCGGCCCCAAGAAGGCGGCGGCCATGCACAAGGAACTGGGCGTCAGTTCGCTCGATCAACTTAAGGAAGCGTGCGAAGCCCAACAGGTGCGTCACCTGAAAGGGTTCGGCGCCAAGACCGAGGAGAAACTCCTCAAGGGACTCGCCATCGCCGCCGCGTCCGACGAGCGGACGCTGTGGTATGTGGCCGATCAGGTCGTGCAACTGTTGCGCGCACACTTCGCCGCCTGCCCCGGCCTGAAGCAGTTCGAGGCCGCCGGCAGTTATCGTCGTGGACGCGAGACGGTGGGCGATCTCGACTTGCTGGTCGAGGCGGACGATCCCGCGCCGGTCATGGACCACTTCGCCAAGTACGACGGCGTCGACGAAGTCATGCTCCGCGGCGATACCAAGATGTCCGTCCGGCTCGACGGCGGCATGCAGGTCGATCTGCGGGTGGTGCCAGGCGAATCGTATGGCGCGGCGCTGCTGTACTTCACCGGCAGCAAGGATCACAACGTGGTGCTCCGCGGCATGGCCAAGGACCGCGGGCTGAAGATCAACGAGTATGGCGTCTACCGCGACGACCAATACCTGGCGGGCAAGTCGGAGCAGGAGGTTTACCAAACGCTCGATTTGCCTTGGTTCCCGCCGCAGTTGCGCGAGGATCGCGAGGAATTCGAGTGGGCCGAGCAAGGCAAACTGCCCCAGCTTATTGAGCTGACCGACATTCGCGGCGATCTACACATGCACACGACCGCAACCGACGGCAAGGCGACGCTGGAGGAAATGGTCGCGGCCGCCCAGCAGCGCGGGTTAACGTACATCGCCATCACCGATCATTCCAAACGAACGAGCATGGCGAACGGTCTCAACGCCGACCGCCTACGCAAACAGTGGGAGCAGATCGATAAGCTCAACGACCAGACTCAAGGCATGACCGTGCTCAAGGGTATCGAGTGCGACATACTCGAAGCGGGCGGGATGGACCTCGACGACGAAGTCCTGAGCGAAGCCGACTGGGTGATCGGCAGCATCCACTACGGACAGAACCAGCCGCGGCAGCAAATTACCAAGCGGATCGTCGACGCCTTGGCCAATCCTCATGTCTGCGTGATCGCCCATCCAACCGGCCGGCTGATCAATCGCCGCGAGCCATACGACGTCGACCTAGAAGCGGTGATGGAAGCGGCGGCCAAGCACGGAAAGTTCCTCGAACTGAACGCCAACCCGAACCGGCTCGACCTGAACGACATCCACTGCGCGGCGGCCAAGCGCTACGGCATCCCGATCGTCATTTCCACCGACGCGCACAAGACCTCCGGTCTCGACTGCATGCGCTACGGCATCCTGCAAGCGCAACGCGCGGGTTTGACAGCCACGGACGTAGCCAACACACGACCCTGGGCGGAGATGAAGAAGATGTTGGGCAACAAGTAAGGGCTAGAGATGATGAAGGGCATGGGGGTTGTTGACCTTCCGGCGGACCGCCTTCTATACTCGATCGATTCGAGATCACCACGATCACTTCCGGGATGCGTCATGAAAATTCACGAGTTTCAGGCCAAGCAGATTCTCCGCGATGCGGGTTTGGCTGTTCCCCGCGGCCTGGTCGCCCAAACGGCCGAGGAGGCTCGCAACGCCTTCGCGGAACTGGGTGGTTCGCTGGCGGTCGTCAAGGCCCAGATCCACGCCGGCGGACGGGGCAAGGGCACGATCAAAGCGAAGCCACTGCAGCACGGCGTGCAGTTGGTCAAAAGCGCCGATGAAGCCGCCGCCGTTGCCGAGAATCTGCTCGGGGGCGAACTGGTCACAATCCAGACCGGTCCCGCGGGCCAAACGGTGCGGCAGGTGCTGGTCGAAGAAGGCTGCGACATCGCCCGCGAATTGTACCTGGGAATCGTCGTCGATCGAGCGGTCGGCCTGCCGGTGATGATGGTCTCCAGCGAGGGGGGCATGGACATCGAAAAAGTAGCCGAAGAGACCCCGGAAAAGATCTTCAAGGAAGCCTTCGATCCCGATCGGGGATTGCAGGGCTTTCAAGTTCGCAAGGTTTGCAAGAAGCTTGGCATCGAGGGGGCCAGTGTTCGGGCGGCGGAGAAGCTCATGAAGGGGCTTTGCCGGGTGTTCGTCGACCAAGACTGTAGCCTGGCCGAAATCAACCCGCTGGTCGTCACCGGCGATGGCGGGCTGATCGCGCTCGACGCCAAGATGACCTTCGACGACAACGCCTCGTTCCGGCACCCCGACGTCCGCCAACTCCGCGATCTGAGCGAAGAGGAAGAATCGGAAGTCCGGGCAGCCAACGCGGGGCTGAGCTACGTCAAGCTCGAGGGCAATATCGGCTGCCTGGTCAACGGCGCGGGGTTGGCGATGAGCACGATGGACCTGATCAAGCTGCACGGCGGCGAACCGGCCAACTTTCTCGACGTAGGGGGCGGCGCCAACACCGAGCAGGTGACCGAAGCGTTTCGCATCTTACTGGCGGATAAGAACGTGAAAGCCGTGCTGGTCAATATCTTCGGCGGCATCATGCGCTGCACCACCATCGCCAACGCGATTGTGGAGGCCTACAAGCAAGTCGGCTTCTCGGTCCCGCTGGTCGTGCGACTGGAAGGAACCGAAGTGGCCGAAGGCCGCAAGATACTGGAAGACAGCGACATCGACATCATCACGGCCATCGGCCTGACCGACGCCGCCAAGAAAGTAGTAGCCGCGCTGACCTAATACCAGCTCGACGCGCAAGCGAGTGGGTCAATACAAGCTCGAAGCGCCAGCGAGTGGGTCCGCCCCGGAGAAACCTCATGCCAGCCAAATCCTTCAACACCGGAGAGCCACTAGCTTTTTTCATTACGTGGACGTCGTACGGCACATGGCTACCGGGAGACGAACGCGGCTGGTATCGCCGGGGCGACTCGGAACCGCGCCCAGTGGATGAGTTGATACGGGAGATGGCTATAGCGGATATGAAGGAAACGCCGTTTACCCTGTCGGAGAAGGACCGGCAGACCGTTGAGAACACCGTCACGCGTCATTGCGAAATCCGCGGCTGGACACTGCATGCAGTGAACGCGAGAACGAATCACGTCCATGTCGTCGTAACTGCCGTCAGCATCGACCCGAAGAAGGTCCGCGATCAGTTCAAGGCGTGGTGTACCCGTCATCTAAAGAAGAATCACCCCGGCCGGCAACGGTTTTGGACGGAAGGCGGAAGCTGCCGAAGCATCAACACAGACCAGGGCCTCTTAACCGTCGTTGAGTATGTCAACGACGCTCAAGATCGAAAGGGGATGGAGTGAACAAGCCAATACAAGCTCGACGCCCAAGCGAGTGGGCCAATACAAGCTCGACGCGCAAGCGAGTGGGCCAATACAAGCTCGACGCGCCAGCGAGTGGGTTCCGTAACCCGCTT
>JBGTJT010000463.1:0-6918 GCA_041744995.1 Pirellulales bacterium
TTGGCAGTCGCGCAGTGCGCCGTCGGCCTGTTCGAGCCGGCGCTCCAGGTCTCCTCCGCGGGCCTCCACCTCTTCGATCTCGGCGGCGTGTTCTCGCGATTGATCGCGCAGCGCCGCCAACTGAGTGTCGAATTGGGCCAGTTGCTCGCTGAGATGGCGCCAGTCCGTCAGGCCGACCTGCGTTCGCAGTTCCTGTAAACGGTCGGTATGCTCGCGGTATCGTCGCGCCTTGGTCGCCTGCGACCGCACGGTTCGCAGGCGGTTGGCGACTTCCTCGACGATGTCCGAGAGTCGCAGCAGGTTTTGATCGACCCGCTCCAGCCGTCGCAGAGCGTCGAGCTTCTTGGCCTTGAAGCGGCTAATGCCGGCCGCCTCCTCGAAGATCATCCTGCGGTCGCGGGGCGAGCTTTGCAGCATCACGTCGACTTTGCCCTGCTCGATGATGCTGTACGCCTGCGTCGAGACGCCGGTGCCGGCAAACAGATCGCGAATGTCGCGCAGGCGGCAAGCCTGCCGATTGATCAGGTACTCCCCCTCGCCGCTGCGGTAGACGCGGCGCGAGACGTGGACCTCGGGCGTGTCGATGGGCAACCGGCCGTCGCTGTTGCTGAAGGTCAGCGTCGTTTCGGCATAGTTCATGGCCCGCCGGGTGCCTGAGCCATTGAAGATGACGTCGGCCATCTCCTTGCCGCGGAGGCTTTTGACGCTCTGTTCGCCGAGCACCCACTTCACGGCGTCGACCACGTTCGACTTGCCGGAACCGTTGGGACCGACGACGACGGTGATGCCGGGGGGGAATTCAAAGCGCGTCTTATCGGCGAAGCTTTTGAAGCCGATCATTTCGAGCGCTTGAAGCATGGTCAATTCCGACAACAGCGGCTGCTAGCAATAGGCTCGCGAGAGAGTCACGGTCCATCGTCCGTCACTCACCGGAGGTAAACCAACCAGTATACCATAAGTGCGTCGCCGCTGCCGAGTCCGCCGACCGGCCCGTAAGGCGGCTCTCCGCAGCCAGTGCTTTAAGGGTCCGCCACTGCAGTTGGAACAGGAGGAAACGGAGGAAACCGAGGATTCATCCTCTGTTGACTCTGCTTTGCTCCGTTGCCTGACGAGTAACTTCGTTCGGTCTAGAATACCAGCACGCAGCGCAAGCAAGTGCATCGCCAGCGAGCGGACGCAACCCCGCCGGGAACGGCTTGGGAAGGAAATCGTATCCCACCGCCGATGCACTCGCTTGCGCGTCGTGCTGGTATTAATATGCTTGCCCTGCGTGCTGGTATTGGCTGGTTTACTCAATATTGGAGTCAACCAAGCGGCACAGAGGAAACAGAGCAACTTCCCCACCGTTTTCTTCGTTTCCTCCTGTTCCAACAAGTCGTCTCGCACGATGTTACGCCCCTTAAAGCACTGGCTCTCTGAAGCCGTCTTTGGAAACTAGCTTTCTTCCGATTGCGGTCGCTCGTAGCGGCGGCTGGCATCGGGCAGGGCGTCGAACTCCAGGCGGCAATTCAGCGCCTTGGCCTGGCGGGCCTGGGCGAGCATATTGACGACCTCGGGATAACCAAAGCCCAAGTCCGTGATGCCTCGGACCACGTCGTCCAGTTTGCTGGAAACCAAACGCTCCTCGTTTTCTTTTCCAGCCAGGAACTTGATAAGTTTCAGATTGCCTTCCGAGGCGGAGGTGATCAGCAGGTTGTGGCTTGGCTCAAGCGTCAGCGGAGTGGAGAGCCCCACCCGTTCGCCGAACTGCACCACTTCCGGCCGGTAACCGCGCGTGACATGAACCAGCGGTTCGTTGGTCGTGGTCAGGATGTGATAGGTGAAGTCGTTCAGTCGTTCGCCACGGACCAGCGGGTCGCGATCGTTCATCATGGTCAGTGCGCGGAATGCGCCGTAGCGGGTTTCGGCGCTGTTGTTATCCAGCAGTTGCACCAGTTCGTCCCGCGCAAGCGGATCGTCCATGGCCGACAGGGCCGCCAACGCCCCGGCACGGAACGCGGGTTCGGCAAGGGCGATGTGACCGAGCGGCACGGCGGCGCTGGTCTCATCGAGGTAGGCCAGCGCTTCGCAGGCGTGAAAACGAATCTCCGTATCGTTCGTCTCGATGCCGGTTTTGAGCGGCTCGATCCCTTCCTTGCCGATGGCTTCCAGGCCAAGCGCCGCGGCGGCGGTGGTGATCGGGTCGTGCAACTGATCGGTCAGCACCTTCATCCGCTCCAGGCGTTGAGTCGGCGTTTCTTGGATGGCAATGGCGCGCAGCACCTGCAGATAGCGGGCTACGTTGTCCTTGTAGCGGGGATGCACAATCAACTCGACGTAGCCGTCGGTCTTGGGCGTGGCCACGCCGACCTTCCTGCCCTTGATGTAGGTGCTGAATCGCAGATTGATTACTTTGCCAATTTGCGCACTGGCCGGCACGCTCTTGCTGTCAGGCGTCAGGGCCAGTCCCAACGGGCGTGCCTTGAGACAAACGCCGCCGCCGAGGATTCGCCCCCGCCGCAGCAAAGTGGCACTGTCGTCCGCCTCGGCCATGGGATCGACCAGGATCGGCCCGTCCGCCTTGCCCATCAAGTGGCCTTCGTGAATCCGCCCGCGCTGCTGCGTCAATTCGCGCAGTCGCGTTTCGAGCAAGCGTCCGCCGCGGAGGCTGGCGGTCTCGGAAGTCGGCGGCACCCACACATCGACATCGAAGCGATCTCCCTTTTGGCAGCCCGGCGGAAGATGTCCGCTAACCAGCACCACCGCGGTGGAACTGTCGGCCAGCAGTTGATTGGGGTTTTCGACGGAGCGCTTTTTCATTTCCTCCAGAATCATCGCCCGTTCGGTGCCAGGCGGCGGATCGCCCCCGGTTCCCGGCAGGCCGAGGACCAATCCGGCCGATTCAATCTTGAGCGGATGCACGCCGAAGGGAACGGAAAAATGCCGCACGAGCTTGACCCGATCGAGCTCTTCTTCCAATATCTCGGGACTCTGCGTCCGCAGGGCCGGCGCCGTGCAGCCGGCAAACAGCGCGGTGGTTCCCCACAAGAACTTGCGGCGAGAAAAGCGATTGGGTCGGTCCATCGGAGACGAGTTCATAGTGGCCTGCACTCCTTGCGAGCCTGGTGCTAGCTTAGCGCGGCAAACAAGATTCCGCCCGCGCAGGCGGGAGAGTAGGAAACGACCGCTGAACAGTCAAGTGGACTTGGATGGGACGTCGAGCAAAGTGATAGCACTTTTCGAACAGGTACGATGGCTTTCCAAGCCAGGTCTTGCTCTTGAATTCGTACTCGTACTCAGCATCGCGGTACGCGTACTCGTACTCGACCGCGTCCTTCGTAACGGCCTTGGTTCGTTGGATCAGTCGAGTCAGCATCGACACAATTCGAGTCGCTCATGGTCGAAAGTCGGCTCCGCCATCTTGTTCCTTTCGAGTACGAGTACGAGTACCGTTGAACTGAGTACGAGTACGAACTCCTGGTGTGGGCAGCGCGGTCAGTGATGACCGCCCTTGCCCGCTTCCTGTGGACAGTGCTGCGAGCTTACGTTCACCCAAGGAGCGGCCACCGTCCTCCTTTGTCTATATAATCCAGCATCTGATCGCATTTGCGACGCACGTTGTCAGTTAGCGGAGCACGGTGTCCGGGACACAGAACCTCAATGTCCATTGTAAGACATCGTCGCATGGATTGGCGAGCACGCTCAACATTGGGCGTCACCGCCCGGGCCATGAAGTGAACGTTATTTTCCACAACTGCCAGCGCGTCACCAGCAAATAGTATTTTGTCCGGCTTGTAGTAGAAACTAAGATGACCCTTGGTATGTCCTGGAGTTTCAACAACCTCGAAGTACTCGTCAATGATATTCCCGTCCTCGACTATTTGTGGTTCAAGGACAGCGCGAGGCGTCGCCTCACCAAGCAGTCCCTTGAACAGAACGAACAGGCCCCATTCAGGAATCAGGTCACTGATTGTACCAACTAAACCTAGCTTCGCTGTCTTGCGTGTAAGTTGCGGAACCTCTTCGCGATGACAGAATGCTGGGGCATTCGTTTCATCCTGTATTGCACGTGCCCCCGCAGCGTGGTCGTTGTGCCAGTGTGTGAGAAGAACCGACGTTATGGATGCGGGCGTGGATTCCATTTTCTCCAGACCGCGATGTATATCTGCGCCGGTAGAGTCCATACCAGCGTCGACAAGCACAGTTCCGCGCGGAGTACGAACCAGGTAGGAGCAGGTCAAATACGAAGGGCGTCGCACACACCAAACGTTGTCAGTCACGGAAAACACCTGTGTGCCGATCATTGGGTGTCCACCATGTTTGGGTTAGGCCACAGAACTTGCACTTATTGCGCACCGTATATTCATTATCGAGGCGCGCTGGTGCACGCTAACGCGCCGCACCGTCAACCCAGATTCTACTCGGAAGGTGCGGAAGCGCAAAGCTTTGCAACCATTTTGCGAGTACCCCGCGGTGCGCGGTATTGGGCGGTAACGCGTCGCCAAGCCATCCGCCACGCACGCAGCCGCAAAAGCTACTGGCACATGACGAAGACTATTCGCCAGCGGCATCGGGCTGACCAAATGCCTGGCTCGCTCAACAGGACTATCAAGCATGAAGACACCCTGGGCCGGGCTTGCTCCGCTGGGTCACGCTTGTCGCTACAGGCATCTCGTTTAACCCGTAGCCGGAGGCGCAGGCGCGCATCGGGATAGACGTGGCTAGACACAAAGGCCGCAAGTTACACCCAACAGCGTTACGCAACGCCTGCGGGTGTAGCCAGCGGCCGGTTTCGTACGGAACATGCTCTCTGACGCTCGCTCGCGCGGGTAGCCAGCGGTGAATCCCTGCGGAGAGCAGTAGGCCGGACCAAGCGGCGAGGAGGGCGGTCCATACACAACCAACACAATCGCCGCGCCGTTACGGCAATGAGATGTACGGTGGACGCTTCTGCCGGAACGGCGCGGCGAAGAGAGCGGAGCAAAATGGTAGAGCTTCTTGCGCCGCTTGGTCCGGCCTACTACTGCCGGCCTCGCTCAGTCGCACTGATTGCTTACCCGGATAGTGTAACACTGGGGACACATCTGGAAAATCAACTGTACGCCGTCACCCCATCGTCCGAACGTGTGAACGCCTATTACAGGCTCGGCCGGCATCAGCGCGATGGCAATCAACTGCCCCCTCTTTTTGCGGTTGGAACATTTCGGATTGACGCAAGGGGCGTCTGGTTTCCCTTGCATAAAGGGGTTGGATAACGCTTCATCGAAGTCCTTCTCAGTCTCCGGAACGCCGAGGCCGAGGCCATCCAGCAATCTGACGACGCGCTTCTTCGCGGTCCCTTGATCGCGTTTCGAGAGTTTACCAATACCGAACACGCCAGCCCATTGATACGCATCGTTAAGGTCGGTGGGGTCGTACTCGTGCGGCGCGATCTTGATAGAGGACTTCGGGAACTCCAGTGGATACCCTTCGTCATCGGGCCACGACTCTTTTTTGGAGACGTTGGGGTCATCCGTCGGAAAGAACGTGACCAACTCTTCGTCCGACAGCAACCGGTAGCCCAGATCATTGGCGCGGAAGTCAAAGCAATAATAGAACGGGAGCCACCGGACACCGGGAATCGCGAACGGGATGGCGGGGTCCGTCAGATCGAGCCGGTGCAGCAGGTGAATCAGAATCCCGTCGCAGTCTTCCCGCGACGTACCTTTCCGATCATGCGGCCCCCCGAATGTATGTCCGTATTTGCTCCGGCCACTGGTCACCGCAGCGATGCGGTAATCGCCGAACAGGAACGTGTTGAGCGTTGTAGCCACAAGTCACCTGAGGTAGCGAACGTAAAAGGCTCAGTGCCGGCCGCCCGCGGAAAGCAAGCTACCATTCCGACAGCAACATTCTACTCGGGGGCGTCGCCGGTCAACTGCAGCCGCTGCTTAGCAGGCTAGTCCCACCAGTTGAATACGAGTTGACCGATTCGTTTAGGCTTCCAATACTTCACTTGCTCTAGCTCACGGTCGCCAAGAACTTCGAGGTCAGACGGAGCAATAGGGCGATTCAGTTCCACGGGTGTTGCGACATCAAAACCAAAATCACGCACTGGATCAACGAACTCGACTAAGTCGATTGGATGAACTTCGTCCATCTCAACCGGTGTTCGAACGAACGCGACAACCGGGAATGATCGGTTGCAGATGATGGCAATCGATCGCTCCCCGATTTGAATTTCTGTTTGATGAAAGTTTGGCGTGACGCTGTCGCCCACGATCGTCAGGACGACGGTGGCGCCGGCCTTGTGTGCGGCATGGTAGACCGCTTTCTTGAACGTCGCGACATCGACTTCCTCAGCGGTATCAAATCCGGTGATGCCACGCCTGAGAATTGTCATTGCAGGCTCGCAAACCTGTATTTTATTGCGCACCATATATTCCTTACCGAGGCTGATGCACGATAGCGCGCCGTTCCACCAGCCCGAATTCTACTCGAAAGGTGCGGCAGTGCAAAGCTTTGCAATCAACTTTGCGGGTACCCGCGGCGCCTTATTGGGCGGTAGCGCGTCGCCAAGCCATCCGCCACGCACGCAGCCGCAAAAGCTTCTGGCACATGTCGAAGACTATTTGCCAGCGGCGTCGGGCTGACCAAATGCCTGGCTCGCTCAACAGGACTATCAAGCATGAAGACACCCTGGGCCGGGCTTGCTCCACCGGGTCACGCTTGTCGCTACAGGCATCTCGTTTAACCCGTAGCCGGAGGCGCAGGCGCGCATCGGGATAGATGTGGCCAGACACAAAGGCCGCAAGTTACACCAAACAGCGTTACGCAACGCCTGCGGGTGTAGCCAGCGGCCGGTTTCTTACGGAACATGCTCTCTGACGCTCGCTCGCGCGGGTAGCCAGCGGCTGAATCCCTGCGGAGCACAGTAGGCCGGACCAAGCGGCGAAAAGA
>JBGTJT010000464.1:0-3183 GCA_041744995.1 Pirellulales bacterium
GGACCTCCTTGGGTGGAATGGCGTTTTTTATTCAACCATTCCGTTCTACCACGGGAGGTCCACTTTTTGGCAAGCTAGCACGCAACACAACTCCTTGCGCCACCGCGTGCTAGCACGCGAGGGATGCGAGTTACACCCATAAACAATAACAAATAGGGAATCATTTCCAAGGAAACGCCTCGCCGCTTAGTCGTTCATACGCCTCTATATACTTTAACCTCGTCCGCGTCACCACGTCAGCCGGTAGGTGCGGCGGCGGGCTGTTTTTGTCCCAGTCGGCGGCGGTGAGCCAGTCGCGGACGAACTGCTTGTCGAACGAGCGCTGGGCGCCGCCCGGCTGGTATTCGTCGGCCGGCCAAAACCGCGAGCTGTCGGGGGTCATCACCTCGTCGATCAGGATCAACTGCCCTCCGACCATCCCCCACTCGAACTTGGTGTCGGCGATGATAATGCCGCGATCCAGGGCGTACGCTGCGCCCCGGCGGTAGACGTCGATGCTGCGTGTGCGAAGCTCCTCGGATACGTCGCGCCCGACCAGTTCCACCATTCGCTCGAAGGATATATTTTCATCGTGCCCTTCTTCCGCCTTGGTGGCGGGCGTGAAGATCGGTTCGGGCAGTTGCTCGCTCTCTCTTAGGCCCGCGGGCAGCTCGATTCCGCAGACTGCTTGCCGCTGCCGATACTCGCTCCACCCGCTGCCGGCCAGGTAGCCGCGGACCACGCACTCGATCGGCACCACGTCGGTCTTGCGGACGATCATCGTCCGCCCGGCCAGGGCCGCGCGGTCGACATCCTCGGGCAGGTCCATCGTGCAGACGTCGTCGCTGATCAGATGGTTCGGCACGTTCAGCCAATTGAACCAGAAGCTGCTCATCCGGGTCAGCACGCGCCCCTTATCGGGGACCCCGGTCGGCAATACCCAGTCGAAGGCGCTGATCCGGTCGGTGGCGACCAGCAGCAACCGCTCTCCCAGGTCGTACACGTCGCGGACCTTTCCGCGGCGAACCGGATACTGGCGGATGCTTGTCTCCGTGATTGCCGTATAAGACATTCCATGCTCCCGTTGTGTCGCTGAATGCGTCAAACCGTAGCTGAATTCGCCGAGAATTCAGAGCCGTACTAAATCCTTCTCCCGGAGGGAGAAGGGTTGCATCGCGCGATTCTCTGCTGCTTCTGTTGGCTAAAAGTGTTGCGAATTCAGTAATATACATCGGGCGGACGCCGCTGGACACCGAGCGAGGCGGACAACGCAAGTTGCCAGTCACGCCGGTCTGCTGTAAACTTCGACTGCCGGGGATATTGCGAGCAGCAGGGCCTAGCCGGTCCAGGGGCACGCGGTCTGCGCAAGGGCTTCCACGCCGATCGCCGCCGTCTGCGCTTGTGGTTCGCAACTTCGATTGGTCGGCGTCGTTTGCGGTTTCGTTCACCCATTTACTTACCAACTGCCATGGGTTTGATTCGCTTTCTCAATCCAGGCCGGCCCAAGCTGGAGGCGAGCGTCGCCAAGCGCAGCTACATTGTCGGCATGGACGAGATCCCCTGGCAGTGTCGGATCGTCCCCACCGACGATGGGCTGATCATCGACCGGCCGACCGGGGAGTCGTGCAGTCTGCGCATTCCCTGGCAAGTTGAGGGACATGGCGAATTGACGCTGGCGACAGGCAGCTTGTTGGAACGCCAGAAGCCATATCTGCTGGAAGTGGAGCTGGCCCGCGGAACGCTCAATCGTGTTCGCAACCAGTTGGCCACCTGGGAAGCGGCCGGCATGCGGTGTCCTCCGGCCTTGGCGGAGCGTCTGGCCGAAGCGACCTGCAAGTTCGCCCGGGCGGCCACGCGGCAGCACGAACCGGCAACCGCCTGCGCCGCCGCTCGCGAGGCATTGTTGCTCGGCGTGCAGTTGACTGTCGGCGTGACGCAAGCCTACGCCCAACAGGCCCTGGCGGTGCGCCACCGCGGCGGGGCTAAGATGACGACCCTGTTCGGCGCCAACCTCGGCACCACCACCTTCGACGAAGACGCCGCCCGGCATTACTTGACCTCGTTCAATGCGGCGTTGGCGCCCATGCGGTGGACCGACATCGAGGTGGCAGAGGGAGAGTACGACTGGAAACATACCGATCGCCAGATGGAATGGTGCCAGACCCACAAGCTGAAGGTGCTCAGCGGGCCGCTGCTGTCGTTCGACCGCTGGAGTGTGCCCGACTGGAGCTACCTGTTCGAGGGCGAGGCCGAGACGATCAGCGGCCTGATGGAGAGCTACGTCAAGGCGTGCGTCGAACGATACGCCGGCCGCGTGCAGGTGTGGCAATGCGCCGCACGGATGAACGTCGGCGAATGCCTCTCGCTGCCGGACGAGACGAAGTTCTCGCTCGCCTTGCGGGCGATGCAATTGGTTCGCGCCGCCGATCCGCGGACGCCGATCGTCGTCTCGTTCGACATGCCGTGGGGCGAGTACGTTCGCAACGACCAGGATCTGCCGATGCACCTGGCCGACGCCTTGGTGCGGGCGAACTTGGGCTTGTCCGGCATCGGAATCGAACTGAACATGGCCTATTCCCCTGGCGGCTCGCTCCATCGCGATCCGCTGGAAATCAATCGGCAGATCGATCGCTGGGCATTGCTGGGCTTGCCGCTGCTGCTGCTGATTACCGTGCCAAGCGACGATGCCGACGACGACGCCGCGCGACGAAGCAGCCCGCCGGCCGGCGGCGGATGGAACAGCGAAGCGCAACAAGCGTGGGTGCGTCAGGTGGTGCCGATGCTGTTGGCCAAGCAAGCGGTGCAAGGGGTCTTTTGGCGTCAATTCCGCGACGACGAACCGCACGACTTTCCCCACGGCGGCCTACTCGACGCCCACGGCCGCCCCAAGCCGGCGCTCAAGGATCTGGCGGCGCTGCGGGCAAAGCATTTGAACTGACAATGATTCCGGCTGTTTCAACGATGTGAAGTCGTATACCCCTGGGAAATCGAGGTGCGCCATCAACTGGCATTTGGTCCACACTGTTTCGCGAGTAGTCACTCGCCCACTGAGGCATTATGACTCCATCTGTATTCGAGAAACGCGAGCGGTTGTTTACTCGGCATGAGAAAGGCATCATCACTGCTACGGAAACGCAGATCGCCTTCGTCGATTTGCTGACCGAGTCTTCAAATGATGAGGAAGCACTGGATCTTTTCGAATAC
>JBGTJT010000465.1:0-4927 GCA_041744995.1 Pirellulales bacterium
CATCACGACGCCGACCGCGGTCCTTTCAGCAAGCGAAAGGCCGCGGTCAGGTGCCGGGAAGGCTACGCGCTGCAATTTCGGTGGACGTGCGCCCGAAGCCGCACATTCGAAACCGTGGCCGAGGCCGCATTACCGGCGGGCGGCGCGGTTGGCGTTCTGGTCGTTCAGCCCCCAGTCGTAATCAAGGTAAGATATGGAAACCGAGTTGGCGACTGCCGCGTCATAGGCGGCCCGGTTAGGCAAGTAGGGCGCGATCGTGCGGAGCTGTTCCGCCTGGGTGCTGCCGAAATCCTCGCCGAACCATTTCAGGATCGATGAAAGCTGAAATTTGCGCCGCTGCGGATCGTGCTGGAAATTGCCTTCGTTGGCGAAGAACACCTTGGTATTCAGCGTCAATTGCTGCTCCAACTTGTCGGCGGTGTAGGCTTCGTTCAACAGCCGCGGGCAGCTCCGCGAGGCGCACACGATCGCGAAGTGAATTCGCGGCTCGCCCATCTTGCGCAGGATCTCGTGCTCCATCTGGTTGAGCGAGTAGTCCGCGCCGCCGACATGCAGCTTCAAATCGTCCCAGATGTTGTAGCCCAACAGCTTGGCGGTATGGTTGCGGATGCTGGTGGTGGGATACTCGCGCAAGATACCGCGGATGGTGACAGCGTTGTAGGCATTGATCCAAAACGCCAGTTGTGCCGCCTTACCGGCCTGGGCACGCGGACTGGCCGCGGACAGCGCCGCCAGGTAGGCATCCAGCGTTTGCATGTCTTGCGCCGACTGTTTCCAGCCAGCGTAGTTGACGTCGCCTTGCGCATCGACATACCGCTTCAACAGCGCGTCGAATGTGCCGTGGTCGACTTGATCCATCGAGACCTGTTGTGCCGCGGACACTTGCCTGCCGACGTTGACGGTGGGGCCGGCCAACGCGGGAACTGCTGCGACCGCACATGCAAGCCCGATCACGAACTTGACTGGAAAAGCAATGTTCATCCTAAAGACTCCATTCCACAAGAAAGTACAAAACACGTGAGCGATGGCGTCCAGCATCCGGGGATCGCCGTCGCGGG
Organism: Pirellulales bacterium; assembly: GCA_041744995.1. Taxonomy (GTDB): domain Bacteria; phylum Planctomycetota; class Planctomycetia; order Pirellulales; family UBA7805; genus JBBDLY01. The sequence goes on from JBGTJT010000465.1 coordinate 1,059, forward strand.
GCGGCCAAAACCTTTTGACTCAACCCTTGCATATTATCATTGACAAAGTCGCCTGCGTCTGTGAATTTCGATACGTTGAAACGATTTGGTCCGATGTACCTGATCGCTATTTCCCGGGGGACGTTCATTAGCTAGCAGCCCGGCAGCCTGCTGAAACCAACTTCTTGCTAAATCGGTGCGGTGCGGTCGACGGCGACAGCAACTCCGCCCGATGCACGGAAACCGAAAGCGGCGCCTCAATTCCAACCTGGGCGCGATTGCCCAAAATCTTGACGATATCGATCGTCACCTGTTCTCCAGCAACACAAAGTACAATCCGCTCTCCTGATCGTCGTGACAGGATCAACATGTTCCATTCTCCGTGCTAACGAGTTTCATAGTCGACTGCGCTCGCTTCGGGTGCAGTCTTGAAACGGTTAGTTTAAGTTAATGGACAATGTTGGTCGGTGTGGTGGATAACCGTGCCCAACATTTGTTTCGTGGAACATTGCCAGCCGCCCCGCCTGGGTCGAGTTGCCGGCCGTTTGAATTGTTCCAGCTCCCATGCGGACTGGCTGTCGCGCCATGGCATCCATCTTGGCGCGGCAGGGGGCGCAGAGCTGCAGATGTTTGCCCACCGACGCCTGTTGTTCCAGCGATAATTCGCCAGCGGAATAGGCATCGAGATTCAACAGCACAAACTCGCAAGACACTCCCCCGGGCCCTAAGGAGCCGGGAACAAGGGCGCGCTGCATGCTCCAAGCCCCGACCAAGACCAATCCCACCAGGGCCGCCGAAACGGCAACCTGCCGCCAGACTTCTTGCCGCCGTTTGCTTTTCATTCGGTGCTGTAGTTGTCTTACGGTGCCGGGCGGACATTCGGCCCAAGGGTCTTCCGGGAGGCGATTGTGACGAGTCATAGTGCTATCCTTTTCTGAAACGACAAGAGTCTAGTTTCCGCCGCCGCATGGCGCGCAGATCAAGCATCTTCTTTTCATTTTGGCATGTGCCGTGATGCTGGTCGGTACGACGGATTACAATTCTCGACCTTTTAGTGAGACCGTCGCTTGCGGCGGTGGATTATCATCGACCTGCCATACTCCACGGAGCCTCCCCAGCGTGATTCGGGGCGAGCATGGCCTTCATGCGAGCCGGCGACCTGTATCCTTTCTCCGCTGCAATCAACTCGCCGGCCGGGGAAAAGACAATGACCGTCGGAAAGCTCCGAACTCCCAACTGCTGAACGAGCGCGGCATGACGCTTGTGATCGAGTTTCAATGGAATATACCCGTCGTTGACCGCGCGGGCTACCGTCGCGTCTTGCCAGGTGATGTGCTCCAGTTTGCGGCAGTATCCCCAAAAATCGGCCCCCACCAAAAACAACAGCAGGCGGTCGAATCGGCGTGAGTCCCATTGGGCGGCCTGGGGGTCGTCTCGCCATTGAATAGCCCGGTCTTGGGCAAAACCCTCCGCTGGCAATAAGCATGCGGAGAGAACCACCAACATGACCAACCGCTTCTCGCAATTCCTAAATTTCACCGTTTCGTCCCTTTCAATGAACAGACTTCATCGACCACCGGCTGGAATCGCCGGCCCCTGATCCTGTTTATCGACCGCTCTGGTCGGCCGCCATTGTGAACCGCGACACATTAGCGTGCTCGTCTTTCTGCGGCGTCTGCAGCAATGCGTGGGAACGGTGAATTAAGGCACAGAAGTGTTCTCCGAAAGAAACTAGTGTGTCGGCCTGAGGTCTTGGCGAGGAAAACCGGCGCGGCGTTGTAAGGAAACCGCCATCGAAACGTCCAATGGTTGGAGCTTTCGCTAAAACAGCCGCCAGTTTGACTTGCGACCGACGCTATCAGATTGCCATTTGCACGGAACCGACATGAATCAGACAACAGAAGGCAACGGTCTTCGCAAGTTCGATCCCCGGGGCGATCAAAGCGCCGACACTGGCCGCCAAGCAGCGAAGTGGCTGTCGATCGTGCGATGGGTCTCGATCTTGATCATCTTACTGGCGCTGGCGACCCTCATCCGTTCGCTGCCGCTCGATCGCGGAATGGCGGCGATGAACGACTGGATCTCCGGTCTAGGTTTCTGGGGCCCGGTCGTGCTGGCGGGAATTTACATCGTGGCAACCGTGCTGTTCGTGCCCGGAACGATTCTCACGCTGGCCGCCGGCGCGATGTTTGGTCTGTTCGTCGGCTTCATCGCCGTTTCCGTGGGTTCCACGTTGGGGGCCGCGGCGGCCTTCTTGATCGCGCGCTATTTGGCACGCGACCGAGTGGCGGCGATGGCCCAAGGAGACCGCCGATTCGGCGCGATCGACCGGGCGATTGGCGAGGGTGGATGGAAGATCGTGGCCCTGCTGCGGCTGTCGCCGGCCATTCCCTTCAACATGCAGAATTACTTATACGGGCTTACCCCCATCCGGTTCTGGCCCTTTCTACTCACCAGTTGGCTGGCCATGATGCCTGGCACGTTTCTCTACGTCTATCTCGGCCACGTCACGGGTGCGGCGGTGGGGGCGGGCCGTGCGCGAACGCCGGCGGAGTGGGCGATGCTGGCCGTCGGCCTGCTGGCCACGGTTGCCGTCACCGTTTATGTGACGAAGCTCGCCCGCAGTAAACTGCGGGAACAGATGGAGCGATCCGCCGACGACGAGCAACTGGCGGAGTCCGCTTCCAAGCAGCCGCCCAGCGTTAGCAAGACGGTCGTCATGGCGATTGTCGCGGTCTGCCTGAGTTTGGCTGCGGTTTACACGCGGGCCAATGCGGAAGCGATTGAGGGCTGGTTGACGGGCCTATTCGGGCCGCCGCAGGTCGAGCTGAAAGAAGCCTATTCCGATTCGGAAGGCGGCCGTACTATCGACCATGCGGTATTCGACGAGCTGCTTGCGGCCCACGTTGATGCGGATGGCTGGGTCGACTACGCCGGTCTCCAACGGGACGAAGCGCAGTTGAATGCCTATCTGAAGGATCTCGCGAACGCCCCGTTCGACGAACTCGGCCGCGACGACAAACTCGCATTGCTGATCAACGCATACAACGCATTCACATTGAAACTGATCCTCGAGCATTATCCACTCGATTCCATCATGGAGATACCGGAGGATCAGCGTTGGGAAGCGCAGCGCTGGAACGTGGGAGGCAGGCTCTGGAGTCTGAACCAAATCGAGCACGAGCAGATTCGTCCCAAGTTTGTCGAGCCGCGGATTCACTTCGCCGTCGTGTGCGCGGCCGTTGGCTGTCCTCCGCTAAGGAACGAAGCATACGATGCGGCGCGTCTTGACGAGCAACTTGAAGATCAAACGGCGTATGTCCACCGTCACGGCACCTGGTTCCGCTACGATGGCGAGGCCAACACTGCGCATTTGACCAAGCTTTATCAATGGTACGCCGACGATTTCCAGCAGACGTTCGACGGTCCGTTGCGATTCGCGGCACGCTACTCACCGGAGCTTCAAGCCGACCTAACCGGCGGCGTTACGCCCCAGGTAAAGTGGTTGCCGTACGACTGGAGTCTCAACGGAGTCGGCAACCGGCAATCGCGTTAATATTCCGCTAAAATGCACTCGAACCAAAGCAAGCGAACCATGCAACACGTACACCACCAGCAAGGCGTCCTACCGATGCAGCGATCCGTGATCAAACGGCTCCCGCAGACCAGTCCGGCGGATGAATACAACGAGGCGTTGGTCCGGCACGTGCATCCGCCCGATTGGAGCAACCCCACGCCGAGCGGCCGTTATAACCTGGTGGTCATCGGCGCAGGTACCGCCGGACTGGTCACCGCCGCCGGCGCGGCGGGGCTGGGCGCCAAGGTGGCCCTGATTGAGCGCGACCTGATGGGGGGCGACTGCCTCAACGTCGGCTGCGTCCCTTCCAAGG
>JBGTJT010000466.1:0-3625 GCA_041744995.1 Pirellulales bacterium
AGGGGATGCTGTTTCGCAATTGCTTCTGCACCAACAGCATTTGCGGACCGTCGCGGGCGGTGATCCTGACCGGCAAGCACAGCCACCTGAACGGCTTTCGCGTCAACGGCGACCGCTTCGACGGTTCGCAGCAAACCTTCCCCAAGTTGCTGCAAAAAGCGGGCTATCAAACGGCGATGATCGGCAAATGGCATCTGGAGACCGATCCCACCGGGTTCGATCATTGGGAAGTGCTGATCGGCCAAGGCCCGTACTACAATCCACCGATGAAGACTCCCGGCGGCGTCAACAGGCACACCGGTTATACCACCGACATCATCACCGACCTGACGCTCGAATGGCTCGACAAGCAGCGCGATCGCGACAAGCCGTTCATGTTGATGACTCAGCACAAGGCGCCGCACCGCAACTGGCAGCCGGGGCCGGATCATTTGACGCTGTACGACGACGTCACCATCCCGGAGCCGGACACGCTGTTCGACGACTACGAGGGGCGCACCTCGGCGGCCAAGACGCAAGAGATGACGATCGCCAGGCATCTCAACGACCACGACCTGAAGCTCGCGCCGCAGCGCGGACTGACTCCCGAGCAACAAGAAAAGTGGGACGCCGCCTATGGTCCCAAGAACAAGGCCTTCCGCGAGGCCAACCTGCAAGGGGACGACTTGGTCCGCTGGAAATACCAACGGTATATCAAGGATTACCTGCGGACCATCGCCAGCGTGGACGACGGCATCGGCAAGCTGCTGGAATACCTCGACAAGAACGATCTGGCCGACAACACGATCGTGATCTACAGCTCCGACCAAGGCTTTTATCTGGGGGACCACGGCTGGTACGACAAGCGATGGATGTACGAGGAATCACTGCGGATGCCGTTCATTGCCCGCTGGCCGGGCAAGGTCGCCCCGGGCAGCGAGGATAAGCACCTGGTGCAGAACCTCGACTTCGCCGAGACGTTCCTCGACATTGCCGGCGTGGAGATCCCCGCCGACATGCAAGGCCGCAGCCTCAAGCCGCTGCTATTGGGCGAGCCGGTCGAGTGGCGGGACGCAATCTACTACCACTACTTCGAGTTTCCCGGCGTCCACGCGGTGCAGCGGCACAACGGGGTGCGGACCGACCGCTATAAACTGATCCAATATTACCTGATCGACGAGTGGGAACTGTTCGACTTGGAGAAAGACCCCGACGAGTTGCAGAGCGTGTACGACGATCCGACCTACGCGGCAGTGGTCAAGGAGTTGAAGCAGAAGCTCGACGACCTGAAAAAGCAGTACGGCGACGAAGACTCCGAATCGTGGCGCCGCGGCCGGCAAGGCAAGTAAGGTAAGACGGCTTCGGAGAGCCGTCTTGGAACATCAAGGGCGCCTCACGCCGAACGTTGCGGATCACCGGGCGGCGACGATTGATTGTCTGTTGCTAATTCACTTGGCTTCGCCGCTGAAGTGCATCGGATCGTTCGCTGCTTGCGGTGAGCGATCGGCCGGCCAGAGGCTTCCAGTCTCTCCTGCGCGTCACGCAAGTACCTTGCTGTGTCGCCATCGTATTCTGCAAGCATTTGTCGGCGGACGGAGTGCAGTTCATCAAGGATCGCGTTACGTGTCATTGTCATGACCCCAAGGAACTCGAATGGCGTGGAGATCAGCATGCCAGACAGGCCAAGCTCTTCGAGCAATCGGTAGATGCGCGGAAGCTCGTGGGCATTGGCAATGTGTTTACAGTTCTGCCTCTAGAGCGAACTTGCTCCACGACGTCGAACCGCCCTGTGGTGACCAGCACGCTGTGCTGGTGTGGGGAGGGCGGTCAGCGTTGGCCGCTCTTACGCGATTTTCGCCGCTTCTTCTTGGTGGACTGTGGTTTGGGTGACAGCGAATCGCATGCTTCGCTAACCATGCGAACAAAATCAGTCGCATCTGAGAAGTAGTTTTTGAACGCCAATCTAATCTCCTCCGACGTTTCTGCTCGCACCAAAACAACGTCTGTACCGGGGCGTTCTTCTTCCAAGTCGAAAAGCATTTGCATCGCTGTCGTGGCGTCTCGATACGATCGAACCTCCAGCTTACCTTCTGATGTGATTAAGAGAATTGTATTCTTTTTCGTGGTGATTTCGGTGTCTACGGCATTGAGGTTGCCTAAAGTTCTTAGCAACCCCAATTCTCGATCGTATCGGCGGAATTGCCGTACAACTTCTGCGTCTGATTTATCCGCGTGCGACCCCTTGCATCCCTCGAAGTAACGGGCAAGCACATCGCTCGCGAAGGCCATCGCCTCGTGGTATCGCGTATCGCCTTGCTCAAATTTCGGCTGACTCTCAGTCACATAGCCAATTACTTCTACAGCAGTCGCCCAGGTGTGCTGAACCAAAGTCCGGTACTGGATTTCGACCAGCAGTCCCTTAAAGTCTTCGCCGTTCGCCGAGTTGACGTCATAAGAATAGATGTCGTGAACACCGCGGTAGCCTGTCAATTTCGGACGCTTGATATAATCGTATTTGTCAATTTCGTTGCGTATTTCATGTCGAAATCGAGCAGCACGAACCGACTCGCGAAATCGGTAGAGTTCCTCGATAGAGTCAAAGATGAGGCGGCACCCCGCAACATCATCCATCCGGCTGAGTTGCATCTTTGGGAATCGCGCGAGCTTCTCCAGTATTGTGTTTCGTCGCTTGTGCCTCTGAGCAACAGTGACCGGAAGATTACGCGTGCGAGTTCGCAGGATCGCTTGAAATGTGTTCAATACATTGCGGTGGGCCGCTCGCCACTCATCAATAACAGTCAAATCGCCACTGGTTGCCGTCCTTTTTCGGACATGCTCACCCGCACGATTGACTTTCGATTTTGATCCGCCGGGAAACGCCATTAAGTAGTCTTCAGGTACTTGCTTGCAATGAGTTCAACAATTGTGACCCATGTGCCATGCATGTGGTTCAGTATAGAACTCGTTATCTGACACGAAATGTAGCCAAGACGACGGACCTTCACTTCTCGCATGCTCGAGAACTCCCCCGGTCAGGGGTCAATATACATCTCAAGCCGAGAGAGGGCAATTGATTCGCCTCGCAAGCCCTGGCCGGTTGCTTCCCGCGGCCATTACTTCCCACCGCCTTGGTTGAGCAGTGGGCCAAAGGTGCTAGAATCTAGGGGTGAATACCATTTAGCCCCCACGACGCCGGCCGAGGCTGGTCGCTCGGTTCTCCGACGCCGTCTCCTTACTCAAGAGAATCCGCCCATGCTGCATAAATCGAAACTCGAAGACCATGCCGACAAATTCCCCCAGGACTCCGCCGGCAACGTGCCCGAGCCGCACGACCATTGGAGCGCCATGCAATTCGAGCATGGCGAGCACGATCCCGAGGCGCCGGGCATCGACGAGGCCGAGCGTGCGCGGCGGACCAAGTATCTGGATGAACATTGGTGGCCGCAGGTGATTGCCCAAGTCGAGACGGAACGCGACAATCTATTGGCGCTGCCGGCGCATTCCCCGATTCGCCAGTGGGCCGAAATGACCCGCAAGAAGCCGATCCAGGAGAAGGCGACCGGCTTTGCGGTGGACGAAATCGCGAGAGAGGACCAGGACTGAGGAAATGCGGAACAGTACAAGCTCGAAGCGGAGAGCGAGTGGG
>JBGTJT010000467.1:0-3196 GCA_041744995.1 Pirellulales bacterium
TCGATTCCAATCCCCGTCCACAAGCTAACGACCCGCTCAGGCGGCCGAACGCGCTAAAAAAATCGCCTCGAAGCACGCCCAACACGAAGTGCAACCAAACTTGCTACTCATGAATTAGTTCACAGCCTCTCAGGGGTCAGATTTGGGAGTCAATCGTCAGTCAAATCAGCGCGCCCTCAACCCTGAACCCTGAACCCTGAACCCTGAACCCTGAACCCTGAACCCTGAACCCTGAAATCTGAAATCTGAAATCTGAAATCTCAAGCCTCAAGCCTCAAGCCTCAAGCCTAAAATGGTCCGCATCTTTCTTTCGCTGAGCGTTTTCGCCCTGGTGATGACCGCCGTCACTGGGATTATCGGTCTATCTTTGGGCGACCTGAAGACCGAGATGGAAACGCTGCGCGACGCCAAGCAGGCACTGGTGGATATCGACAAACAACGTAAGGCCAATCCTCGCGACGTGGAGCTGCAAGATGAGCGAAACGAGTTGGCATCGACCGTCGCCAGTCTGGAACGCGTGCGGACGCTCAGCAGCGTGCATCGCTTGATCGGCGTCGCCACCGCCTTGATCCTGGTGTTCGTCAACAGCGTGTCGGTCACCTACTTTATTGGTACTTCACGGTGGATCAAGGAGGTTTGCGATACCTATCCCATCGAAAAGCAAGCTATCCTCGACAGCCGACAAGCCAAGAGCGCGAGCTTTGCCTGGTCGGTCGTGGGCATCGCCACGGCGCTCGGCATGAGCGCGCTGGGCGCCGCCAGCGATCCCAGCAGCGGCAACTTGAATACCGAGCAATGGGTCGACTGGCACCTGGCGTCGGCGTTCGGCGGCATTGCGCTGCTGGCGCTGGCCTTCTATCAACAGTGGTCGAAGATCAACGCGAACCAACAACTCATCGGGCGCGTCCTCGACGACGTGCGACGAGTACGGGAAGAACGTAACTTGCCGGTCGGCTAATGTGGATTGTGGATTGTGGATTGTGGATTGTGGATTGCTTATTGCTTATTGCTTATTGCTGACCGCTGACCGCTGACCGCTTCGCTTGCTCTCAACATCGACCCGTTTTGAATTCCTAGCCTCATGCGTTACAATGAGGGGCTACATTTTTTCCGCGATCGCTAACCGAGGAGCAATGAACGTGTTTGATACCGTGGCTGTCGTTGGCGCCACCGGCGCCGTGGGAACCCTTATTCGCCGGATGCTCGAGGAACGCCAGTTCCCCTACAAGCGAATCAAGTTCCTGGCCACTAAACGCTCGGCCGGAACACAACTGGAATTCAACGGCGAGCAGATCATCGTCGAAGAGATTTCGCCGGAGGCGTTCGACGGCGTCGACCTGGCCATCTGCAGTACGCCCGACGAGGCGGCCGCCGAGTTCATTCCCTGGGCGGTCGAGCGCGGCTGCCTGTGCGTCGACGAAAGCGGCTACTGGCGGATGCAACCGCACGTGCCGCTGGTCGTGCCGGAAGTGAATCCCGAGGCGGTCGAGCAGCACCAGGGCATCATCGCCAGCCCCAACTGTTCGACCACGCAAATGGTGCTGGCCATGAAGCCGCTGCACGACGCCGCCCGCATTCGCCGCGTGGTGGTCAGCACTTATCAGGCGACGAGCGGGGCAGGGCTGCCGGGCAGTCGCGAATTGGTCGAGGCCAGCCAGGCTCATCTCAACAACGAAGACTATCAGTATCAGACCTTTCAGCATCCGATCGCCTTCAACGTGATTCCGCAGATCGGCGGCGAAAAGGAATCGGGCTACACTTCCGAAGAAATGAAGATGGTCTACGAAACCCGCAAGATCTTCGGCGACGAATCGATTCAGGTTTGTCCCACTTGCGTCCGCGTGCCGGTCTCCAACTGCCATAGCGAGAGCATTCTGGTGGAGACCGAGCGCAAACTCACCGTGGAGGAAGCGCGGCGGCTGTTTGCGGCGATGCCGGGTATCAAGGTGATCGACGACTTGGCGGCCGGCGAATACCCGATGCCGCACAACTGCGACGATCGCGATGAAGTGTTCATTGGCCGCATTCGCGAGGACATCTCCAGCCCCAACGGGTTGGCGTTCTGGTGCGTCAGCGACAATCTTCGCAAGGGAGCGGCGACCAACGCCGTGCAAATCGCCGAACTGCTGATCAAGAAACAAGCCGCGGTGTAATGGTCGTGGGGGACGCTGCCAGCGTCCCAATACAAGCTCGAAGAGTGGGCGAGCGGAGGAGTACGGCCGGCCGGCATAATCGTATTCGGTGCCTGAATGGATGGCCGGTCTGGAACTCCCGATCCGTTCGATGGTTAAATACCATAGGTGGCGCAACCCACTCGCTGGCGCTTCGAGCTTGTACCGAAGCTGGCAGCTTCGGCAACGGAGATTGCACGATGCGGTGGTTCAAACTCACGATCGCTTACGACGGTGGCGGCTTCGTAGGCTGGCAGGTGCAGACCAACGGCCGCAGCGTGCAGCAGGTGTTGGAGGATGCGATCCACGGCGTCACGGGCGAGCGGATGCGCGTCACCGCCAGCGGCCGAACCGATTCCGGCGTGCATGCGCTCGGCCAGGTCGTCAGCTTCGCCAGTGCGACCAGGCTGTCCGCGGAACGATTGCAAGCGGCGCTCAACGCCACGCTGCCGCACGACGTGGTCGTACTCGACTGCCGGGGAAGAGCAGGGGAGTTTCACGCAATTCGCGACTGCACGCGGAAGCGGTATCGCTACCTGATCCACAACAGCCCCGTCCGCGGCGTCTTTGCCCGCCAATACGCCTGGCACGTTCCGAAGCCGCTCGAAGTCGCCGCCATGCAACAAGCGGCCGAGCCGCTACTGGGTCGACACGACTTTAGCAGCTTCGAGTCGACCGGCGCCGAACGGCGCGACAGTATCCGCACCGTCTACGAGCTTTCCCTGGCCGCCGGCCCCATCGACGAGCAACACGCGCCGCTGGCGCATCGCGCCGATGCGGCGATTGCAGGAAGGCAGATCACCATCGAGATCGAGGCGGACGGCTTTCTGTACAACATGGTGCGGGCGATTGTCGGCACGTTGGTCGAAGTCGGCCGCGGCGCGGAGCAAATCGGCTGGCCCGGCGAAGTGCTCGCCGCCCGCGACCGCACCCAAGCCGGTCCGACCGCGCCGCCGCATGGACTATACTTGCTGAGAGTTTGGTACGAGTAAGCCCGTACAAGCTCGAAGCGGAGAGCGAGTGGG